>JANOCF010000290.1:0-4344 GCA_031412055.1 Holophagales bacterium
GCTCCCCGCCGCTCTCCACCAGGGAGAGAGAAAGATCGAACTTGGCCGGGCTCTGGTCCGTGCCGACCGGGGAGAGGACGAGATCACTCGTCTCGGCAGAGCCCATGGGCAGGTTCTGGAACGTCAGCATCACCTGGAACAGGGGAGTGTGGGCGAGGCTCCTCTCCGGGGCCAGCTCCTCGACCAGCTTTTCGAACGGCACGTCCTGGTGCAGATAGGCGGCGAGCGCCGTCTCGCGCACCCGGCCGAGCATCTCGGGAAATGTGGGCGCGCCCGTCAGGTCGCCGCGCAGCACCAGGGTGTTGATGAACAGACCGAACAGCCCTTCCAGCTCCTTGCGGCCGCGGCCGGCCACCGAGGTCGCCACCAGCAGATCGGACTGGCCGGAGTGGCGCAGCAGGAGGACCAGGAAGCCCGCCAGGAAGGCCATGAACGGCGTGGCCTCCTCGCTTCGCGCCAGCTCGGCGAGAGCCTGCGCGGTGCGCGGCGGGACCGCCGCGGGCACGGAGGAGCCGCGGAAGCTCTGCACCGCGGGCCGCGGCCGGTCGGACGGTAGTTCCAGACCCGCCGGAGGGTCCGCGAGTTGCCGGCGCCAGTAGGCCAGATCGGACTCCATGGCCTCGATCCGGCCGCGCTGCCAGACCGCGAAGTCGGCGAACTGGATGGGCAGCGGCGGCAGAGCCCTTCCCTCGTAGAGAGCCGCCAGCTCGCGCATGAGCAGGCCCTGGGACCAGCCGTCCGCGATCACGTGATGTGTGGTCAGAAGCAGCAGGGCTTCGTCCGGCTCTACCTTCGCCAGGACCATCCGCAGCAGCGGGCCTCGGGTCAGGCCGAACGGCCGATCCACGGCCTCCCCCGCGCGCCGGTTCCACTCGGCCGTCCGCCGCTCCGGAGGCAGGGCCATGAGATCGACCCACTGCACAGGGATCTCCAGCGCCGGCAGGACCACCTGGACGGGGCCGTCGCTCCCGGCCCGGAACACGGTGCGCAGGATCTCGTGGCGGTCCACCAGCGCGCGCACGGCGCGGGCGAAGAGAGCGGGATCGAGCGCGCCGGAGATCCGCATCCGGCTGGCTAGCGTGTAGGCCGGGTTTCCCGGCTCGAGCTGATCCAGGAACCAGAGCTGCTGCTGGAGGAAGCTCAGGGGCGCCGGTCCATCGTCCGAGCGGCGGGGGATCGCGGAGCCCGGACCGGCGACGGCGGCGGCGCGAGCCTCCTCGACCGCGTCGCGGAGCGCGGGCACGGTGGCGCTCTCGAACAGGGACCGCACCGGCAGCTCCACCGAGAAGGCGTCGCGCAGGCGCGCCACCACGCGCAGGGCGATCAGCGAGTCGCCACCCAGATCGAAGAACCGGTCGCGCGGTCCGACCCGATCGACCCCCAGCACCTCTTTCCAGACGCGGGCGATGCCCGCCGTGATCGGATCGTCGGAGGCGGACAGGTCCTCGCCTCCCGGATGCACGGCCGCCGCGGGGGAATGAGGCTGCTCGTAGGCCGCCTCCTCCACGGACACGACGCCCTGGCGTGCGGCGGTCCGCGCCGGCTCGATCCAGTGGCGGCGGCGCTCGAAGGGGTAGGTGGGCAACGGCACGCGTCGGCGGCGCTCCCCCTCGTGGAACGCTTTCCAGGCGACGCTCAGCCCGGCGGCCCAGAGGATCCCCAGGGCCGCGAGCACCGCGGCCGGCTCGGGCTGCCCGTCGTTGCCGGCGAGAGACGGCACGGCGAGACGGCTGGCGTCCCTCTTCCTGGCCAGTCGGGTCAGCGCGTGGCCGGGCCCGACCTCCAGCAGCACGCGGCCTGGCTCGGCCAGCAGCGCCTCCAGCCCGTCGGCGAAACGCACGGTCCGGCGCAGGTGCAGGGCCCAGTAGGCGGGGTCGGTCGCCTCGCCGGCGGTGATCCAGCGGCCGGTCACGTTGGAGACCCAGGGGATCTCCGGCGCCCGCAGGGTGACGCGGCGGAGCAGGCGAGTGAACGCCTCCAGAATCGGCTCCATCTGGCGGGAGTGGAAGGCGTGCGAGGTGGCGAGCCGCCGCCCCACGACGCCGCGGGCCGCGAGGTCCGACCGCAGCGCCTCCACCGCCGCTTCCGGCCCGGACACCACGCACTGGGTGGGTCCGTTGACGGCGGCCAGCGAAAGCTCCGCCCCCAGGAAGGGGAGGACCTCGTCCTCGGAGAGCGGCACGGCCAGCATCGCGCCGCCGGGCAGCTCGTCGATCATCCGGCCGCGGGCGGCCACCAGCTCCAGGGCGTCTTCAAGCGACATCGTCCCGGACAGGTGCGCCGCCACGTACTCGCCGACGCTGTGGCCGAGCAGGGCCTGGGGCTGCAAGCCCCAGGACATCCAGAGGCGGGCCAGTGCCGTCTCCAGCACGAACAGCGCGGGCTGGGTGATCGAGGTGCGGTTGAGCCGGGCCGCGGCCTCCTCCCGCCGGTCCTCGGCGGGGAAGAGGATCTCCCGGATGTCCTCGCCGCCCAGGTGGGGGCGCAGCACCGCGGCCATGTGGTCCACCTCGCGGCGGAAGAGCGGCTCGGTCAGATACAGCTCCCGCCCCATACCGACGCGCTGGCTCCCTTGGCCGGGGAAGAGGAAGGCGACGCCGGCGCTGCCCTCGCGCGCATCGCGAGGCATGCCGTCCAGGAGCCGGTCGCGGCCGGAGAGCGCCGCGGCCCCGGCGTGGCGGGCGCGGCAGACCACGGCGCGGCGCCAGGGCAGAGAGCGGCGGCCCGCCTGGAGGGTGAAAGCGACATCCGCCAGCTCCTGCTCTCTTTCGTTCATGTGCGCGGCCAGACGGGTGGTGGCGCTCTCCAGCGCTGTCGGTGTCTTGGCGGAGAGCACGAGGAGCTGCCATGGACGGGCCGCCGGGGTGGTCTCGGGCAGCTCCGGCGCCTCCTCCACGATCACGTGGGCGTTGGTGCCGCCGATGCCGAACGAGCTCACGCCAGCCCGGCGAGGCGTGCCGTCGGTCTCCCAGGGGCGCAGCCGGTCGTTGACGTAGAACGGGCTCGCCGCGAAGTCGATCTGCGGGTTCGGGCTCTCGATCCAGAGGCTCGGCGGAATCTCGCGGTGCTCCAGCGCGAGCACCGTCTTGATGAGCCCGGCCACGCCGGCCGCGCTGTCGGTGTGGCCGATGTTGCTCTTGACCGAGCCGAGCGCGCAGAAGCCGCGCCGCGTGCCGCCCGAGGCGCGGAAGGCGCGCGTCAGGCCGGTGATCTCGATGGGGTCGCCGAGCGGGGTGGCCGTGCCGTGGGTCTCCACGTAGCCCACGGTCTCGGGATCGACCCCGGCCAGGGCCAGGGCGCGGGCGATCACCTCGGCCTGGCCCTCCACGCTCGGGGCGGTAAAGCCGATCTTGTTGGCGCCGTCGTTGTTGATCGCCGAGCCCTTGAGCACGGCGCGTACCGTGTCGCCGTCCGCCAGCGCATCGGAGAGCCGCTTGAGGACCACGATCCCTGCGCCGCTGCTGAACACCGTGCCACGGCCGCGGGCGTCGAAGGCCCGGCAGTGCCCGTCCGGCGACAGGATCCCCTCCTCCTGGAAGAGGTAGCCGGTGGTCTGCTGGCTGCGGATGGCGACGCCGCCCGCGAGCGCCACGTCGCACTCGTAGTCGAGCAGGGCCTGGCGCGCCATGTGGACCGTTACCAGCGACGTCGAGCAGGCGGTGCCCACCGACAGGCTCGGCCCGCGCAGGTTCAGCTTGTAGGAGACGCGAGTGGACAGCGTGTCCTTGTCGTTGGCCAGCACCATCTGCCAGCTCTCGTCCGGCGAGGGAGCGTGGGAGAACAGGTTGACCACCAGGTAGGTGCTGAACGTCTGGCCGGCGTACACGGCGATGCGGCCGCCATGGGTCTCGGGGTCGACGCCCGCCTGCTCCAGCGCTTCCAGGGCGCACTCCAGGAACACGCGCTGCTGCGGATCGGTGATCGCGGCCTCGCGCGGGCTGAGCCCGAAGAAAGGAGCGTCGAAGAGGTCCACGCCCTCGACCACCCCGCGCGCCCGTACGTATCGCGGATCCGCGAGCAGCGCGGGATCGACCCCGGCGGCCAGCAGCTCCTCGTCCGGGAAGCGCGAGATCGACTCCACGCCGTCGCGGAGGTTGCGCCAGAACGTCTCCAGGTCGGGCGCGCCCGGGAAGCGCCCCGCGAGACCGACGATCGCCACCTCCTCCAACGGTTCGAGCGGCTCGTCGCCGAACGCTTCCAGCTCGCTCATGAGGTCCCCCGCTGCCGGGCGAGGGCCTTGCGGCGGCGCTGGGCTGCCTCGCGCTCGCGGCGGGCCAGGTCCTGAACGCCTGCCATCGCGGCGGGATCCTGCGCCTTGCCCAGCCATCCGGCCAGGGCGTGGAC
>JANOCF010000291.1:0-5215 GCA_031412055.1 Holophagales bacterium
GCGGAGGTCAGCGCCTCGGCCGCCTTGGATCCACCCGAGGCGCGGATGACCAGGCTCATGTCCGACCGCGGCGCCTGCTCCGCGGGGACGTAGACCAGCGGCGCGCTCTCGGCCCGGCCGAGGCGGCTCTGGAGCACGTCCCCGGCCACGCCCACGATCTCCCGCCGCTCGCCGTCGATCAGGATGCGGCCGCCCACCGGATCGCCCTGCTGCCAGAAGCGGCGGGCGAAGCTCTCGCTGACCACCACCACGGCGGACGAGCCCTCGCGGTCCGAGGGCGAGAGGCTGCGGCCGCGCACGACCGGCACCCCGAGAGTCCGGAAGTACGCCGAGCTGACCGTCACCACGCCGGTCGTGGGCGTGTCGCGGGGCGAGGCCGGCGGCTTGCCGTCGATCGTGAAGGGAATCGAGGCGCCGGAGCGCGAGCGGGGGAGCAGGCTCGCGGCGGCGACCCCTTCCACTCCGGGCGTCTCGCGCAGCCGGTCGAGCAGGGTGCCGTAGAAGCCAGCGATCCGCTGCGGATCGGAGTACTTGGTCTCCGGCAGCGACAGGCGCATCGTCAGCAGCCCGTCCTGGCGGAAGCCCGGGTCCACCGTCTGCAGGCGGACGAAGCTCTTGACCAGCAGGCCGGTGCAGACGAAGAGCAGCAGCGCCAGCGCGATCTCGGCGATCACGAGCGCGCTGCGCTGGCGCCGGCCGCGGAGGCTGGCGCTGCGCCCGCCCTCCTTGAACGCGGCGTTGAGGTCCGGGCGGGAGGCCTGGAGCGCCGGCGCCAGGCCGAAGAGCAGGCCGGTGGCGAGCGACACCGCCACGGCGAAACCGAGCACCCGCAGGTCCATGCCCGCGCGGGCGAGGCGGGGCACGTCGGCGGGCATGGAAGCCACCAGTGCCCGGATGCCCCAGGACGCCACCAGCAGCCCCAGGGCGCCGCCCAGGATGCCGAGCGTCAGGCTTTCGGTGAGGAGCTGGCGGAACAGCCGCCCGCGGCCGGCGCCCAGGGCCGTGCGCACTGCGATCTCCCGTGCCCGCGCCGTCGCCCGGGTCAGCAGCAGATTGGTGATGTTGCTGCACGCGATCAGGAGCACGGCGCCGACGATGGCCAGCAGGATCAGCGTCAGCCGGCGGTCGTTGGGGCCGGGGAACTGCTCGTCCATGGGGATGAGCGAGACGCCGAAGCCGGACTGCATCTCGGGCCGCTCGCGCTCGAGCTGGGCGCCGACGGTCTCCATCTCGCGCTGCGCCTGCTCCAGGCTGACGCCCTTGCGCAGGCGGCCGAAGACCATGAGGAAGCGCTCGCCGGAGGCATCCCCGGGATCGGCCACCAGCGGCACCCACAGCTCCGCGCCGCGGGTCAGCGACTCGAACCCGGCCGGCATCACACCCACCACCGTGTGGCTGACGCCGTCGAGCATCAGCTTGCGGCCGATGACGGCCCGGTCGGCCCCGAAGCGCCGGGTCCACATGCCGTGGCCGAGCACCGCCACCGCCTCGGCGCCGGGCTTCTCGTCCTCGGAGGCCAGGGCGCGGCCAAGGGCGGCCCTCTCGCCCAGGAGCTCGAAGAAGTTTCCCGACGCGCGGACGCCGCGCACCCTCTCCGGGCGGTCGCTGCCGGTGAGGATCAGGCGGGCGGAGGCGTACCCAGCCAGCCCCTCGAAGCTCTGGCTCCGCTCCCGCCAGTCGCGGAGCGTGAGGACCGAGACCTCGTCGAGATCGTCGTCCTGGCCGTGCTTCTGCTCCCACGCCATGACCAGCCGCTCCGGGTCTTCATAGGCGAGGGGAGACAGCACCAGCGCGTTGACCAGGCTGAACACCGTGGTCGTGGCGCCGACTCCCACCGCCAGCGAGAGCAGGATCAGCAGCGTGAAGGCAGGGTTCTGACGGAGCGAGCGCAGGCTCGTGCGCAGCTCCCACCACCAGTCGGACATCGATGAAGCTCCTTCAAATCCTGTTAGGACAACAGTCCTCTAAGCCTCCGCAACGTCTGGAGGAGGCAAGGCCAGTTTCTGTTGGCCGTTAACAGCTACTTGTGTCTCAGATGGCCAAAGCGTGACAACAGTGTTTCAGGAAGATGGCGGCCGGCGTGCTCCGCGCGTGCGCCGCCGCTCCCATTTCCATTGGACGTAGGTGGCCAAAATCCGCAGGACTGTTTCGGGGTAGGGGCTGAATCCTTTGCGCCAGTACTTGAGAAGCCTGTTGAACGTCGCGGGAGGCGAGCGGATGAACTCCGCCCGGAAGCGGCGCGCGAAAAGGTCGGTCCACAGGTGGCAGGAGAAGTGGAGGGAGGTGCCGTCGCAGAGCACCGAGGTAAGGCTGATGTCGCCCCGGGCGACGAACTCGAGAGGGCCGGCATAGGTCTCGACGAGGGCGAGCTGGATCAGCTCTCCGGCCGGGCCGTCCATCTCGACCACGGTGAGTCCGGCGCGGACGATCATCTCGGGGGTGAGCTCCACGAGCCGTTCCGCCAGGGCCGGGTCGGCGCCCGGTCCGGAGGAGATCCCGTGCTCCGGGCAGCGGACCGGGTAGAGGCGGCCCTGGCGCAGCTCCCGCCGCTCCTCGGGCGGCACGCTGCGCTCGGCCTCGCGGCCGCAGACGTGGCAGATCACCCGCTTCCACTGCCGGAGATAGCGCACCCGGCAGCCGGCCGCGAGCAGGTCCCGGGCGGCGCGGTTGAAGTCCCCCAGCGACGGGAAGAAGAAGTCCGAGTCGCCGGCCGTGACCGGCTCGCGCAGCAGCCAGCGCAGGATCCGGCCGCCGCCCAGCCAGCAGCGGCCGCTCAGGATCGGCAGGTAGGGCAGAGGCGGCAGCCCGAGGGCGGCCTGGACCTCGGCCAGGGGGACCTGGGTGCGCGTGGCGCGGGCCCGCTTTCCCCTCGCGGAATCCATCTGTACCAGCGCGCGGATGGCCCGGCGCTCGTCGTCCGTGAAGCCCATCGGGAGACCTCCTGACCAGGGCGGCGGATTGTACGGAGAGGCGCTCCCCGGACGCAAGCCCACGGTTTTTCGTCCCGTTTTACCTGCGGGATGCACCTACAGTTCCGTAACCATGATCTCCTTCGGCCCCAAGATTTCGACCAACCGGCACCGGCTCCACCAGGACCTCGATCCGGACCGTCCCCTCCGCGACCGCTGGCACCAGGCCCGGCGGCTGATCGCCATGGTGCGCCCCTACCGGGTCCGGCTGGGCGTGGCCCTGGTGGCCGTGTCGGTGGGCGCGGGCCTGGCGCTGGCCGGCCCCATGGTGATGCGCTACCTGGTCGATGCGATCTCCCCGGGCGGCGACCCTGAGCAGCTCCACCTGACCGCGCTGGCCCTGGTGGGCATCTTCGCCGCGCAGAGCTGCGCCAAGGCGATCTCGGGCTTCTACCTCATGACCGTGGGCGAGCGGGTGGTGGCGGACCTGCGGCTGCGGCTCTACGAGCACCTGCAGTCGCTGTCGCTGGGGTTCTTCAACAACCGGCGCACGGGCGAGCTGGTGTCGCGCCTGACCAACGACGTCACCACCGTCCGCTGGCTGGTGGCCGACGACCTGGCCAACAGCCTGTCGCACGGCCTGACCCTGGCCGGCGGCCTGGCGCTGATCCTGAGCACCAACTGGCGCCTGACCCTGGTGATGCTGGCGCTGGTGCCCATCGTGGTGGCGATGGCGGCCCTGGTGGGGGATCGCCTGCGCGACCTCTCCGCCGGCATCCAGGACCAGATCGCCCGCTTCACGACCGTGCTGGAGGAGTCGCTCGCCGGCGTGCGGGTGGTCAAGTCGTTCCGGCGCGAGGCCTATGAGGTCGGCCGCTACCGCGACGGGATCGAGGCGGCCTACGGCCTGACCCGCAAGCGCGCGCGGCTGGCGAGCACCCTGGGGCCGACCGTGACCTTTCTGTTCCTGATGGTGACGGTGGCCATTCTCTGGTTCGGCGGCCGGGAGGTGCTGGCCGGGCGGATGAGCACGGGCCAGCTCGTGAGCTTCGCGGTGCTGACCATGTCGCTCTCCGGCTCCATCGGCCAGGTGAGCACGCTGTGGACGCACTTCCAGCAGGCCATGGGCGCCTCGGAGCGTCTCATCGAGCTGCTGGACACCCGGCCCGAAGTGGACGAGATCCCCGGCGCCCGGACGCTTCCCCCGGTCGAGGGGCGGCTCAGCTTCGACGCCGTGAGCTTCGCCTACGACCCCAAGGGTGCCGGCACGCCCCTGATGGCCCTGATCGACCTGTCGCTGGAGGTCCGGCCGGGAGAGATTCTCGCGCTGGTGGGACCGAGCGGCGCGGGCAAGTCGACCTTCATCAACCTGATCCCCCGCTTCTACGATCCGACCTCCGGTTCGTTGCGGATCGACGGCATCGACCTGCGCGACCTGACCCTCGGCAGCCTGCGGGAGCAGATCGGCATCGTGCCGCAGGAGGTCCACCTGTTCGGCGGCACGGTGCGGGAGAATCTGCTCTACGGCCGGCTGGAGGCCACGGAGGCGGAGATGATCGAAGCCGCGCGGGCCGCCAACGCGCACGAGTTCATCGAGCGTCTCCCCTTGAAGTACGACACGGCGGTGGGGGAGCGCGGGGTGAAGCTCAGCGGCGGACAGCGGCAGCGGATCGCGATCGCCCGGGCCATCCTGAAGAACCCGCGCATCCTGCTGCTGGACGAGGCCACCTCGGCGCTGGACAGCGAGAGCGAGGGGCTGGTGCAGGAGGCACTGGAGCGGCTGATGATCGGCCGCACCAGCGTGGTCATCGCCCACCGTCTGAGCACGATCAAGCACGCCCACCGCATCGCGGTCCTGGACGGCGGCCGGCTGGTGGAGATCGGCCCGCACGAGGAGCTGCTGTCGCTGGGCGGACTCTACGCCCGCCTCTACCGCATCCAGTTCGCGCAGGCCGCGGCGGAGATGGCCTTCCTGAATCTCCCGAGCCCGTCCGCCGTCGAAGAACCTGTCCCGGCGGCGTAATCCGCGCCGCAAGGAACCGCGAACTGGCCCCAGTTCGCGACTTCCTGGAGTCATTTCGCGGTTGTTCGCGGTTCCAGGACGGTCCGCTCCGTTCATTTCGCGGTTGTTCGCGGCTCGTGGACGACTCGCCCCGAGGGGCGAACCGCGAACTGACAGGGATTCGCGACTTACTGGGGTCAGTTCGCGGTTGTTCGCGGTCTCTGGGCCGTCCGCCCCACTCGTTTCGCGGTTGTTCGCGGTTTCGGAGAGGCTCACCCCAAGGGGCGAACCGCGAATCAGGACG
>JANOCF010000292.1:0-1714 GCA_031412055.1 Holophagales bacterium
TTGTTGATCGAGAACAGGGTGTTCACGCCGTCAGCATTGGCGATGTCCACCTCGAAGTACGGGAGCAGCAGGGTGGCGGCGGGCACGTCATCGATCGTGCCGATCGCCGCAAACGCCTGACCGCCCAGGCCCAGCAGGGCCACCAGAGCGAGACAGAGACAAAGCTTCTTCATTCATTCTCCCTTCGCGAAAAAAAGTTCTACTACCGTAGACGTAGCACACAACTAGCCCACGCACTGTGAGCTGAAGAATAGCGCAGTTCTGGCTCCGTGGCGCAAAAACACTACGCTCGGGCCGCTGACACCTCCGAGGATGCACGGCTCGGCGCCTGGAGATCCCAGACATGGTCGACCCGGATCAGGCCGAACGCATAGGTGGGACTGTGCACGGTGAAGGCCCGCGCGAGCCTGCGCTGATCGTAGATGTGCAGACCCTCGCTGTCTAGGAGGAAAGCGTACACTGTGAACTCGCCCTTGACCAGGGGCAAATTCGGAATTCGCAATTTTGCGTTATACCGCGGCTCTCCCGTCCAGGGAGCCAGGCCGTCCACATGGGTCGCGAACGAGCAGACCTCGACCTCGTCCGATCGGTTGATCCCCACCCCGAGGTGGAAGCCGAGAGAGGGGTCTCCGGTCTCCCACTCGATCTCCAGCGCCCATGCCTGCCCGTGGGTGTACAGCGGCCCCGGGGCGTCCACGAGCCGGGCTGAGGTGATCCGTGCGGGGCGTTTGGAGGGCTGGGACAGCCCCGGCTGCCCGCCCCCCGCTTCCGAATCCGCCATCTCCGATGCCCCGGCGGCCGCGTTCTTCGCGACGAGATAGTTCTCGTACTCCCGGATCACGTCCGCCGCCGGGCCGAGAGCCTCCATCCGCCCGTTCTTGATCCAGACCGCCCGCTGGCAGAAGGAGGAGACGTAGTACATGGCGTGCGAGCAGAACAGGAGCGTGCCGCCCCCCTCCACAAAGCGGAGCAGGCGGTCCATGCACTTCTTCTGGAAGTAGCCGTCCCCCACGGACAGGGCCTCGTCGATGATCAGCACGTCCGGCTCCACCTGGGTGGCGATCGAGAAGCCCAGGCGCATCGCCATGCCCGTGGAGTAGGTCTTTACCGGCTGGTCGATGAAGTCACCCAGCTCGCTGAAGCCTATGATGTCGGGCATCTTGCGCCGCAGCTCCTCCTCGCCGAGCCCGAGCATGGCCGCATTGAGGACGATGTTCTGCCGGCCGGTGAAATCGGGGTGAAAGCCCGAGCCCAGCTCCAGGATCGACGCGATCTTGCCCTGCACCCGGAACGAGCCCGAGGTGGGCGCCGTGACCCCGGCCAGGATCTTCAGCAACGTGCTTTTGCCCGCCCCGTTCTCCCCCACCACCGCGAGCCCCTCCCCGCGTGGGATGGTGAAGCCGACGCCGCTCAAGGCCGGGAACTCCCGGTGATGGGACCGGCGGGAGACGAGCTCGAACAGCCGGTCCCAGGGCGAGGCGTACACCCGGTAGACCTTGCTCAGGCTTTCGACTTCGACAGCGTTCCACATGGAAGAGATTCTATCGTCCACCGAGTCGTTCACCGAGTCCGCGGAACGGGAAGCTCTCCGGCAGCCGCACCATTTCGAACAGCACCGCCACCAGCTCCTGCCGCTCCCCGGCCCGGTTCGGATTGTGGAACTCCCAGACAACCCGGCCGTCCCGGGTCACCTCCAGCGCGCGGCCGTTCTCGG
>JANOCF010000293.1:0-4823 GCA_031412055.1 Holophagales bacterium
CCTGGTCGTACCGCTCGACGCCCAGGCTGTCCAGCACCCGGCGATCGGTGGTGTCCGCCTCGCGGCAGATGACGTTCTGATTCATCTGCGTCAGGCCCTCGCGCTCGATCACCCCGTCGAGGCCGGGGACGGACGCCACCAGGGTCAGCTCCGAGCCGGCCGCCACGTAGCGGTCGAGCTCGCGCACGATCGTGGTCCCCTGCTCGTTCCAGCCGAGGATCAGCGTGCGCTCGGGCTTCGGAACGGACTTGCTGCCGCTGTGGATCGCCCGCTCGTCCCAGGTTCCGGGCACGGCCGAAACCTTCACGGTGTCGTCGTCCTCGGAGATGGCGATGACGTGGTCGCCCGCCGCGATCCGCGTATCCATCGGCGGATTGACCAGGATTCTCCCGTCGCGGGTGCGCAGGCCCATCAGCGCCGAGCTCTCATAGGCGAGGAGCGCCTCGCCGAAGGTGCGGCCCACGAGCGCGGGCTCCTCGGTGAAGTAGATCTCGTCGCCGCCGAAGTCCAGCAGCTCGGTGTAGACCACGGAGAGGCCCGACTGCCGCGCGGTCTGCACGATGATCCGCGAGATCAGGTCGCCCGTGACGATGAGCTGCACCTCGTCGCGGCCCACCATCCGCGCCACCTCCAGGTTCCGCAGCTCGGCGATCTCGGCCACCACGTGGTACGGCTCGGGACGCCGGCGCGGGTTGTTGGTGATCGCGAGGATCGTCTTGATGACCTCCGAGTCGGGGTCGTCGCTCTCCGGCGCGAGGACGATGATCGACCGCGCCTGGTGAGGGTTGACGATCTCCAGGTCGGCGAGCGCGAGGGAGCTGCCGGTGCGGCAGATGATCTTGGTCTTGCCCGTGTTCCCCACCTCGTCGCGGATCTCGTCCTCCATCTCGATCTTGTCCTTCTCGGCCAGGATGACGATCCGCGGCTTGTGGCGGTTCTCATTGGCCAGGACCAGCTCGGAGATGACGGTGAAGACCTTGGGCGACCAGCCGAGGATCAGGGTGTGATCCTTCTCGATGACGAACGAGCGCCCCTTGCGCAGCTCGTCCATCTTGGATTCCAGGCCGCTGTTGAGGACGCCGATCAGGGCGCTGACGATGAAGATGCCGCCCAGGGTCACGAACAGCATGGCGATGCGGAAGCCCCACCCCTCGTCGCCACCCATAGTGCCGGAGTCGAGGGTACGCATGAGGCTGAGCCACGAGGCTTCAATGAAGTCCGGCCGTTCCGCGCCGGAAGGGCTGATGCCCAGGATCACCACCACCAGGGCGGCGACGAAGATCAGGGCGATGGAAGCGAGACCGAGATAGCCGATGAGAGCCACGGTCCCGCTGGACATGCTGTTGTCGAAGGCGTAGCGCAGCCGGTCCGTCGGGCGGATGCCGTTCATGGGAAGCTCCTGTAGAGAGAGAGACCTAGGGAGGATATCACAGGGGCGGGAGGGCCTTGACTCCGGCGCTCGAAGGCAGAAATCCGCGCCGGAAGCCATCCGGCGGCGCCAGATGGTCTCTAAACGCCGCTGGAAGGCATTAACCCGCGCCAGATAGTCATCAGGCGGCGCCGGATAGTCTTTAAAATCCGCCGGAAGCCATTACCCCGCGCCGAGTAGTCATTAAATCCGGCTGGATAGTCTCTAAACGCCGCTGAGAGCCTATAACCGCCGCCGAGAGGCCTTCCGGCAAGCCGGCAGCGCTACGACACCACGATGTTCACGAGCCGGCCGGGCACCACGACCACCTGGCGCACCTGCTTGCCCTCCAGGAAGCGGCGCGCCCCTTCGCTCTCCAGGGCGAGACGGCGGGCCTCGTCGTCGGCGATCCCCACCGGGACGGTCATCCGGTCGCGAAGCTTGCCGTTGACCTGCACGACCAGGGTGATCTCGTCGACGGAGGCGGCCTTTTCGTCCACCTCGGGCCAGGGCTGGCGATGGATCGAGCCGTCCTTCCCGATCCGCTCCCAGAGCTCCTCGGCGATGTGCGGCGCGACCGGCGCCAGCATCTTGATGTAGATCTCCCGGGTCTCCCGCCAGGCCGGCGTGCCCGAGGCACCCTGGAGGCGGGCCTGGGAAATCTCGTTCTGCAGCTCCATCAGCGCCGCCACCACGGTATTGAACTGGAAGGCCTCGAAGTCACGGGTCACCTGCTTCAAGGTCTGGTGGAGCTTGCGGCGCAGACCGTCGGTAGTCGCCTGCGTCGGCTGCGTCGGCTGCGTCGGCTGTCCGGCATCTTCGTCCTCGGTGAAGATCGACCAGATGCGGCGCAGCCAGCGCGAGGTCCCCTCGATGCCCCGGCTGTTCCACGGGCCTCCGAGGTCCCAGCGGGCGAAGAACATCAGGTAGGCCCGCACCGTGTCCGCGCCGTAGCGGTCGACCAGCTCGTCCGGCGCCACCACGTTGCCGCGGCTCTTGGACATCTTCTCGGAGTCCTCGCCCAGGATGATCCCCTGGTTGCGGAGCCTGAGCATCGGCTCATTCCCCTGGACGATGCCGATGTCGCGGCAGGCCTTGTGAAAGAAGCGCGTGTAGATCAGGTGCATCGTGGCGTGCTCGATGCCGCCGGTGTAGGTGTCCACCGGCATCCAGGCGCGGTACTCGGTCGGATCGAACGGCCCGTCGTCGTAGCGCGGGCTCAGGTAGCGCAGGTGGTACCACGAGGAGCACATGAAGGTGTCCATGGTGTCCGTCTCGCGCTCGGCCGGCCCGCCGCACGCGGGGCAGCCGGCCTTTCTCCACGTGGGATGGAGCTTGAGCGGGCTCTCGCCCGTGGGCAGCCACTCGACGTCGTCGGGGAGCAGCACCGGGAGCTGGTCCTCGGGCACGGGCACGGCGCCGCACTTCGGACAGTAGACGATGGGGATCGGCGCGCCCCAGTAGCGCTGGCGGGAGATGAGCCAGTCGCGCAGCCGGAAGGTCACCGTCTTCCGGCCGGCGCCCTTCTCCTCCAGCCAGGCCACGGCGCGGCCGAACGCCTCCTCGGCGGGAACACCGGTCAGGGGTCCGGAGTCGAACATCGCGCCGCGCTCGGTGGCGGCCGCCTCCAATTGATCGCCGGTGACCGGCGAGGCCCCTTCGGCAAGGATCACCGGCCGGATCTCCAGCCCGAACCGCCGCGCGAACTCGAAATCCCGCTGGTCGTGGGCGGGCACGGCCATGATGGCGCCGGTGCCGTAGCCCATCAGCACGTAGTCGGCGGTCCAGACCGGGATGCGCTCGCCGTTGGCCGGATTGATCGCGTAGCCGCCGGTGAAGATGCCGGTCTTCTCCGTGTCCGCGGCCTCGCGCTGGACATCGGTCTGGCGCAGCGCGGTTTCGACGTAGCCGTCCACCTCGGCCTTGCGGTCGGGCGTGGTAAGACGGGCGACCAGCGGGTGGTCGGGCGCCAGGACGAGGAAGGTGGCGCCCCAGATCGTGTCCGGCCGGGTGGTGAAGACCTCGATGGATTGTCCCCCAGTTTGGCCGGCTTCCGTCTGGAAGGTGACGCTCGCCCCTTCCGAGCGGCCGATCCAGCGGCTCTGGAGCGTCTGCACCCGCTCGGGCCAGTCGACGCCGGAGAAGTCCAGCAGCTCGTCGGCGTAGCGGGTGGTGCGGAAGAACCACTGCTCCAGCTCCTTGCGCACCACGGGGATGCCGCAGCGCTCGCAGTGGCGGTCGTCGCCGATCACCTGCTCGCGGGCGAGGGTGGTGTTGCAGCTCGGGCACCAGTCCACCGCGGACTTCTTGCGGTAGGCGAGGTCGTTGAGGAAAAACTGGAGGAAGAACCACTGGGTCCAGCGGTAGTACTCCGGGTCGGAAGACACGGCCTCGCGCCGCCAGTCGATCATGGTGCCCATGCGCCGGAGCTGGCCGCGCATGCGGTCGATGTTGGCGTAGGTCCACTCCTTGGGGTGGATGTTGCGCTTGATCGCCGCGTTCTCCGCCGGCAGGCCGAAGGAGTCGAAGCCCATCGGGAAGAGGACGTTGTTCCCCTTCATCCGCATGTAGCGGGCCTGGGCGTCGGAAGGCGAGATGGCGTACCAGTGGCCGATGTGCAGCTCGCCCGACGGGTAGGGCAGCATGGTCAGGGCATAGTGCTTGGGGCGCGAGGAGTCGGTATCGGAGGCATTGGAATTGTAGAGCCCCTCCTCCTCCCAGCGCTGCTGCCACTTCGGCTCGACGATGGACGGGTCGTACGCCTTCGGATCCTTCTCTCGTTCCATGGCTACATCCACTCCTGTTCGGTCATAGGACCGCGGATTCTATCCGCAGGGGGTGCGGGTTGGAAAATCGGAGATGAGAAGCGCCGAAGGCGCGCAGGCGTAAAGCCTGGGGTTTCAACCCCAGGTAGGCTCGCCTGCGTCCCTTCGGGACTTGGTTCTTTTTGGGAGAACCTGACCTGGCACTGAAGTGCCAGGCTTTACGCCTACGCCCCTTCGGGGCTTAGAGCCTCACAGCACCGGCACGGCCGCCCGCAGGGCTTCCAGGAAGCGCACCAGGCGCTCCATCTTCTTGGGGATCTCTTCCTTCATGTGCGGAGGCACATCGGCGCGGCGCAGGTCCTGGCAGTAGCCTTCCAGCTTCCTCACCGCCTCGTCCGTGATGCCGCGGAACGGGGTGATCTGGCGCAGGATGGGGACGAGCCGCTCATGGACGTCTTTCAGGTACGGCTGGGTGGACTGGAACATCGCGGCCGGAATCCGGGCGTGCTTGCTGAGCAGCCGCTGGGTCATCTTGAACGCGTTCAGGTTCGCGTTCGCCGGCGCCAGCAGCTCGCCCAGAACGTCGGACACCATCTTGAGCGCGGGCCGCAGGTGGGGCCGCGGTCCCTCCTCCAGCGGCTCCGGCTCCG
>JANOCF010000294.1:0-7555 GCA_031412055.1 Holophagales bacterium
GCGATCACCGGACCGTTCGGCACCAGACCGGCCAGCAGC
Source organism: Holophagales bacterium (assembly GCA_031412055.1). Taxonomy (GTDB): domain Bacteria; phylum Acidobacteriota; class Thermoanaerobaculia; order Multivoradales; family UBA5704; genus DATMER01. Next base: position 40 of record JANOCF010000294.1, read on the forward strand.
TCGGACTTGGCCTCCGCGATCTCCTGCACGTTGGCGAAGAACTCCAGGTGACCGGCTTCACCACGGTGAACACGGCGGCGTCGGGCCGGCCCAGGAGGCTGAGCTGGCGCAGCTCGCCCGCCGTGGACATGCCCATCTCGGCCACCATCCACTCGGTGCCGTCCGGCACGTTGAGCAGGCAGAGCGGGAAGCCGATCAGGTTGTTGAAGTTCCCCTCCGTCTTGGCGACGCGGAAGCGCGAGCCCAGCATCGCGGCCAGGATCTCCTTGGTCGTGGTCTTGCCCGCCGAGCCGGTGATCCCCACGAGCCTCTTCGGCACGCCGGACGCGCGGACGTGGCTCGCCAGGTCCTGCAGGGCCTTGAGCGTGTCCGCGACCCGGATCACCGCGACGCCTTCGAGAGCTTCAATCTCTTCCTGCACCACGACCGCCCCGGCACCCGCGGCAGCCGCGGTACCCACGAAGCGGTGGCCGTCCGTGCGCGTCCCGGGCAGGGCGAAGAAGATCTCTCCGCCCTTGATCGCCCGGGAGTCGATGGCCGCGCCGGCGCACTCCTTCCCGGGGTCGCCGGAGACGACCCGTCCACCCGTCGCGCGGGCGATCACGTCGGCGCTCAGGCGTGCCAAAGACGCTCCTCCAGGGCCTTCTCGATCTCTTCGAAGTCGGAGAACGGGATCTTCCGGTCGCCGACGATCTGCTCCCTCTCGTGCCCCTTGCCCGCGATCACCACCGCCCAGCCGGGCCCGGCCGCGGCGATGGCTTCGCGGATGGCCTCGCGGCGGTCGGGCACCACCCGGTATCCCTGCCGGCCGCTCGCCCGGACCCCCGCTTCCACGGAGGCGATGATGGCCAGCGGGTCCTCGGTGCGCGGGTTGTCCGAGGTCAGGATGGGCAGGTCCGCCAGCTCTCCGGCCACCCGGCCCATGAGCGGGCGCTTGCCCCGGTCGCGGTCGCCGCCGCAGCCGAAGACCACGGCCACCTTGCCGTCCTTGACGATCTCGCGCGCCGAGCGCAGCGCCGCATCCAGGGCCGCGTCCGTGTGGGCGTAGTCCACGAAGATCGGGAACGGCTGGCCCTTGTCGACCGGCTCCATCCGCCCGGGGATCGGCTGCTGCGCGGCCAGAGCGGCGCGGACCGCCTCGTGGGAGATCCCCAGCGCCTCGGCCGTGGCGGCCGCCGCCAGCAGGTTCAGCAGGTTGTAGCGGCCCAGCATCGATGTGGAGAACGCCAGGTCTCCCCGCGGCGTGGCCAGCACGCCGCGTGTGCCGGATGAGGTCATTTCCACCTCGCGAACCCACACGTCCCCGCCCTCTCCGAAGGTCACGGCCCCGGGCATCTCCTGCGCGAGGCGCAGCCCGTAGGGGTCCTCGACGTTGACCACGGCCCGGCCGCCCGGCTTGAGCTGGCCGAAGACCCGCCGCTTGGCCGCGAAGTAGCTCTCCATGTCCGGGTGGTAGTCCAGGTGGTCCCGGCTCAGGTTGGTGAAGACCGCGCAGTCGAACGACGCCCCGGCGGCCCGGCCCATGTCCAGAGCGTGCGACGAGACCTCCATGGCCACGGCCCGCGCTCCGGCGTCGCGCATGCGGCGCAGCGTGCGGAACAGGTCTGACGCCTCGGGCGTGGTGTGACCGCCGGGGAAGCTCCGCTCGCCGAAGCGGTAGCCGAGCGTGCCGATGAACCCCGCCGGCAGGTCGGCCGCGCTGAGGATCGCCGAGACCAGAGTCGCCACCGTGGACTTGCCGTTGGTGCCGGTCACGCCCACGAGCACCAGTTCCTGGTCCGGATGGCCGTAGACCAGGGCCGAAAGCGGTCCCAGCACCGAGCGCGGATCCTCGACCGGCACCCAGGGTACGCCCAGGCCGCTTGGAGCCGCGCCCGGACCGGCTACGGCCACCGCTCCCTGCGCCACCGCGGCGGGCGCGAAGGTCCGGCCGTCGAAGCGCTGCCCCACCATCGCCACGTACAGGTCGCCCGGCTCCACGGCCCGCGAGTCGTGGGCGACGCCGGTGATCTCTGGATCCACAGCGGGCTCCGCGGTCAGCGTTGCGCTCATGGCCTGGGGTACCTCCTTCAAGCGCTTGACCAGCTCAGAAAGGCGCATCAAAGCGACCTCCTGACGAGGCCGGGACTGCCGGCGACGGCGAAGGTGCGCTCTCAGGTCCCGCGATCCGTCCGGACTCGGCGGCCACGGGGACTGCCCGAGGAAGAGGGGCCGGAGGAGGAACGTTTTCCGGCACGGGCACCGCTCCGGGTACCAGCGCGGGATCCTTGCTGGCGAGCACCGTCTCGCCCGGCCACGACCCGGGCCGCGGGCGCACGGGACGGATGCCCAGGTAGAGCAGCACCTGGCGGGCGATGGCCCCGAACACCGGCGCCGCCACCTGGCCTCCGTGGTACTCCCAGCCCTGGGGCTCCGCGATGGCTACCACGCCCACCATTACCGGCTGGTCCACGGGCGCGAAGCCCACGAAGCTCGGCAGGTAGCCGTTGCGCGAGTAGCCGCCCCGCACCGGGATCTGCGCCGTGCCGGTCTTGCCGCCGACGCGATAGCCCGGGACGCCAGCGCCCTTGCCGGTTCCGACCTGGACCACTCCCTCCAGCAGGCGCTTGAGCTCCCGGGACGTGGCCGCATCCATGGGATGGCCCACCACGGGCGGCCCGGCATACTTCGCCTGGACCGCGCCGCCGCCGCCCATGCCCGCCACCACGTGCGGCTTGAGCAGGGTCCCGTCGTTGGCCACCGCCCCCACGGCGGCCGCGAGCTGGAGCGGCGTCACCGAGATCCCCTGGCCGAAGGAGATGTAGGCCTTGCCCCTCATCCCCCAGCGCTCCATGGGATGGACGATCCCCGAGCCCTCGCCGGGCAGATCGATGCCCGTAGGCTGGCCGAAGCCGAAGCCGCGGATCGCCGTATAGAGACGCTGGTCGCCGAGGATCAGCGCGGCCTTGATGACGCCGACGTTGCTCGACTTCTCCAGCACCTGGGCAAAGGTCAGCGAGCCGAACGGCTTGTGGTCGCGGATCCGCTTGCCATAGACCACCACGGCGCCGTTCTCGCAATCGAACACGTCCGAGGAGCGCACCAGGCCGGAGCCGAGGGCCGCCGCCGCGGTGATGATCTTGAACGTCGAGCCGGGCTCGTAGACGTCCATGATCGTGCGGTTGCGCCAGCGGCTCGACGGATACTTGGAGAACTCGTTGGGATCGAACCCCGGGTAGGAGGCCATGGCGAGCACGCCGCCCGTGCCCGGATCGAGGAACACGGCCATGCCGCGGCTCGCTCCGCGCTCCGTCACCGACCTCTCCAGCTCGCGCTCCACGATGTGCTGGATGGCCGCGTCGAGCGTGAGGTGCAGGTCCTGGCCCGGCTCTGCCTCCGCAAAGGACAGACCCGGCGCCACCACCATGCTGCCGCTCGCGTCGCGCAGCACCGTGCGCATTCCCGGCTTGCCGGCCACCTGCTCGTCGTAGAGCGCCTCGAGGCCGGCCAGGCCTTGATTGTCGGTACCCACGTAGCCGAGCACCTGCGCGGCCAGCTCGCGCATGGGGTAGTAGCGCTTGCTCTCCTCCAGGAAGTGGATGCCCTTCAGCTTCAGGCCCCGGACCGCTTCCGCGACGGGAGGATCGAGCTTGCGCGCCACCCAGACGAAGTCGCGGTCCCGGGAGAGGTCGCGGACGAGCTTCCTGGCATCGACGCCGGGGACGACCCGGGCGATCGCCGCGGCCGCGGCGAGAGGATCCTGCACCTCGGAAGGCACGGCGAACGCGGAGTCCACCTGCACCGAGACGGCCAGCTCCCGGCCCCGCGCGTCGTAGATCGTGCCGCGGGGCGGGTCGAGCTTGATCACCCGCTGCTGCTGGCGGGCCGCCTTGGACTCGTAATGTTCGTGGCGCACCACCTGGAGGTAGTACAGACGGCCGGCGATGGCCAGGATCCAGATGGCGCCGATCACGGCAGCCAGCATCACGCGGCTCAGCGGACGGCGCTTCACGGCAGCTCCTCCCAGAACACGACCTGCTCCAGGGCGGGCGGCTGCATGCCCAGCTCCTTGACCGCGCGGCGCTCGACCTGGGACGGGCTCGCCAGGTAGGCGGCCTCCAGCAGGAGCTGGCGCTCCTTGCGGGTCAGCTCCACGTGCTGGCGCTCCAGCTTGTCGATGTGGTACCCCGTCCGCAGCACCTTCAGATGGATCCAGATGTAGCCGATCACCCCTCCGCCCAGGAACACGACGACCAGGAGGACGGACACCAGCTCGCGCGTGCGGCGGCGGTCCCGCTCGCGCACGAGATAGGTGTTCATCACCGGCCGTCGAAGGGCGTAGGCGTTCCTCAAGACCTCAGATCCTCCTCGCGGCACGCAGGCGCGCGGAGCGCGAGCGGGGGTTGCGGGACTCCTCGGCTTCGGACGGGCGCACCGGCTTGCGGGTGAGCACCTCGATGAGCTGCGTCTCGGACCGGGCGCGGCCGGTCACCTGGTCCACCTCGCCCTTGGCCATGTCGCGCAGGGTGTGCTTGACGATCCGGTCCTCCAGGCTGTGGTAGGAGATGATCACCAGCCGGCCGTCGTCCTGCAGCATGTCGATCGCCTGCTGGATGAACCCCTCCAGGCCGGCGAGCTCGTCGTTGACGGCGATGCGCAGCGCCTGGAAGACGCGCGTGGCAGGATCGACCCGCCCTTCCCGGCCGCCCGGACGGATCCCCTTCGCGCGCTCGATCAGACGCTTGAGCTCGCCGGTGGTCGTGATGGGCTTCTCCGCGCGCGCCGAAACGATCGTGCGCGCGATCCGCCTCGCCTGGTTCTCTTCGCCGTAGTCGCGAATGATGTTTTCCAACTCGCCCTCCGAGACCTCGTTCAGAAGGTCGGCCGCCGTCTGTTCGGCGAGACCCATTCGCATGTCGAGTGGCGCGTCGAAGCGGAAGCTGAAGCCCCGCTCCGGCGTGTCGAGCTGCATCGACGACACGCCCAGGTCGGCCAGGACTCCGGAGATGCCTTGGATGTCCAGTCCGGCCAGGGCCGTTTCAAGGTGGTGGAAGTTGGCGTGAGCGAAACGCACCCGCTCCCCGAAAGGGGCGAGACGCTTCGCGGCCCGCTCCAGCGCCTCGGGGTCGCGGTCGATTCCGACCAGCCGGACGTCCGGAGAGGCGTGCAGGAGCGCCTCGGCGTGGCCGCCCAGTCCGAGGGTTGCGTCGACGAAGATCCCTCCGCGCCTCGCCGCAAGCAGCTCGAGGGTCTCGTCGACCAGAACGGGCAGGTGCTGCGCGTCCAATGGCTCGGGTTTTCTCCCTCTCCCGGGCGAAACGCCCGACTAGAATCCGTGCGAGCTGAGAGCACGGTAGTCGTCCTCCGTGAACGGCTGCTCGTCCAGCCGTGCGACGAAACGGTCGCGGTTCCACACCACCAGGTGGTCGAGCTGGCCCGTCACCACCACATCGCCACTCATGCCGGCGCTCTCCCGCAGGATCTGCGGGATCAGCAGCCTGCCCTGGACGTCGAGCTGAACCTGCTGCCCGTAGTAGTTGACCCGCTCGAGGTAGCGCCTCTTGACCGGGTCGGCGGAAGGCATCGCGCTCAGGCGCGCCTCCTCCTCTTCCCAGACCTGCAGCGGGTAGAGCATCGCGGAATCGCCGATCACGGAGGTCACGAAGAGGTCGGGGCCATAGCGCTCCTCCAGAAACCGCCGGAAGTCGGTCGGGATCTTCAGCCGTCCCTTGTCATCGATCTTTGCCGGTGAGCTTCCGCGAAACATTTTGCGACCCCTCGAGTACTGCTGCCCTGGGATGGGATCTTAACAATTTCCCTCCACTTTTGTCCATTTTTTCCCACTGTGCTCCACTGAATCGTTGTCCAAACCCGCTCCCAGCTCTCGAAAGTCCACCGGAACGCCAAAATGACCGATTCTTTGCGCCGCACTTTCGCCAGGCAGGCGCAAAAAAGTCCGGCCTTGGCCGGACTTTCGAACAAACGGATTGGAGGAGAGCGGAGAGGGGAGTACTAGCGGCCCGCTATCGGCGGCGGTACGGAGGAGGCGGCTCGGACGACGGGAGCTCCTCGACCACGGGCGGCATCGTGTTGGTGGTGGGCTTTGGCTCGGGCAGCGCGCCCGGCTCGCCGGCGGCGGAGTCCTGCATCGGGGTGGTACCCGAGGTAATACTCGGCTCGGTGGTCGTAATCCCGGGGGTCGCGGTCGGAGCCCGGTCGGTCAGCCCGAGCCGCTCGTCCTCCGAAGGCGGCCGGGTGCCCATCAGGCGGCGGAAGCCCTCCGCTCCCGGGGGCGGCTCGGTCACGATCAGCGACCTCTTCTCCAGCTCGGCCATGTACTCGGCGACCTCGGACTGCATGAGCCGCTGCTGCTCGAGCCGGCGGATCTGCTCCTGCACCTCGGTGAAGGGCTGGATGCGGGCCTCCTTGCGCTCCGTCACCTGCATCAGGTGCAGGCCGCCGCGTCCCGCCACGGGCTCGCTCAGGGCGTTCGGGGCGAGCTTCCAGGCCGCGGCCTCCAGGCCCGGATCGAGGTCGCCGGGTGTGACCCAGCCGAGATCGATCACGTTGCTGACGTGCCCGCGCTGGGAGTGCTCGGCTACAGCGTCGGCCAGCGTCGCGCCGCCGGCCACGGCCTGGCGGATCTGCTCGGCTACACGCTGACGCTCCTCGAGCGTCGGCAGCCCGCCCTCCTCCAGCACCACGACCTCGCGGAGCTGCACCTGCTCGGGCTGGCGGAACTGGTCGCGGTTCTTCTGGTAGTAGCGCCGCAGGTCTTCCTCTTCCAGGTCGATGCGGTTCTGGACCTCGCGCCCCATGACCTCCCGGGCCCGCAGGTCACGCTCCAGCCGCTCACGGAGCTGCTTCTCGGTCATCCCCGACTGTCCCAGGGCTTGCGTGAACTGCTCGTCCGTCGTGATGCCGAAGTTCTGCTTCATCGTCGCGATCTGCTGCTCGATCTGCCCTTCCTCGGCCGTGATGCCGAGCTGGTCGGCCCGCGACTCGATGAGAAGCTCCTCGAAAAGGTCTTTGTAGGCGAGCTCGCCTACCTGGGACAGGACCTCGCGGCGCTCGGCAGGATCCATCTCCTCGCGCGCGATCTCCCGCGCCATGTTCGCCCGCCGCTGCTCGAAGTCATAGAGCGTGGCGATCTGGTCGTTGACCCGCAGGACGACCCGGTTGACCACCTCGGCGTCCAGAGTCGACGGCAGGGTAGACGGAAGGAGGAGGGACAGGAAGGCGACTGGAAGGAGTCTCGATTTGCTCATCAGAGATAAGAACCCTGGTAGTTGAAGGGAAGATTCCGGGAGTGGACCTCGACATTGTATTGGGTTCGGCCCTCGCGCACCAATCCGGCGAGATGGCGGTCGGCCTGCTCCTGCCGCAGCCGCTCCTCGATCTCGCCGCGCGCCTCTTCCAAGGGCACCACGCCCGCGGGCGAGCGGGCGATCACCTGGAAGATGTGGAACCCGTAGTCGGCGGGCACGATCGGGCTCGCCTCGCCGGGCTGGAGAGAGAAGATCGCCTCCGCGAACGC
>JANOCF010000295.1:0-4486 GCA_031412055.1 Holophagales bacterium
GCCAGCGATCACCCCTCTCCCGGGGGTCCGGGTGTGCGGATGGGAGAGGGGCCGGGGGTGAGGGATGATACGGAGCAGACGGCCGATCCATTGCGATGCTACCCCCCGATCAAAACCGTCACGCACCCCGGGGGCAGCACCTTGCCCACCGGCCCGGGGATCGGCGCCACGCAGCTCGCGTGGGCGGTCATGTCGCTGACCCGGGCCGCGGGGAGGTTGCCGATCAGGACCGTGGCCGATCCCAGGGCCACCATGCCCGGCCCGCCCGGCACGCAGCCGGGCAGGAGGCAGGGAGCGGTGGTGTCGGTGAGTCGCGCGGCCGGCTGATTGCCGATCAACACCGTCATCTCCCCCTTGATGATTGCCAGGGGCAGCGCAGGATGAGCCGAGGGCGTCGGCACCGGCGCGGGCGGATGGATCGGCGCGTGGCAGTGCGGCGAGTCCTGGAGCACCATGTCGCCCATGCGGGCTGCGGGTTTGGACATCGGCGCGAGTATATCTGCTATCCTCGCCCCGCTTCTTTCAGAGACCGCAGTGCAGGACTCCCAGAATCCACAGGAGCGGACGGACGTCGACGAGGCCGGGCGTGTGCGCCACCGCTATGGCATCGTGGACGGCAAGCCCCATGGCGAGTCGACCGTCTATGGTGAGCGCGGGCAGATGCTGCGCCGCGAGCGCTTCGTGGACGGCAAGCTCGACGGCGAGTGGACCGCCTGGGACGAGGACGGCTGGGTCTCCCAGCGCGGGCGCTTCCGCGACGGGCTCCTGGACGGCGAGCTGGTGCAGCTCGACCGCGACGGCCGCGTCCAGGCCTCGCTCCGCTTCATGGCCGGCAAGCTGAATGGAGAGTCGCTCTACTACGACGCGGGCCGCCTCCAGATGAAGGCGTCGTACAGGGACGGCTTGCAGGACGGCGAGACGGTGATCTTCAGCGAGAGCGGCCAGCCTACGGCGCGCTCGATGTACCGGGCCGGCCGGCTCCACGGCCTCTCGTCCTGGTACCGGCCCGACGGCAGCCTGATGCGGACCTCCGAGCTCGTCGACGGCGAGCTCGACGGCGAGACCGTCGAGTACGACGAGAAGGGGAAGGTCGTGGCGCGGGTCCTCTACCGGCGCGGCAAGCCCCGGGAGAAGCCTCCCGTCGTGGCGGCAGGCAGGCGGGCATGAAACACACCATCGTCACCTTCCGCCTGCACCGCCGCGGAGTGCTCCTCCTGGTTGTGGGCTCGGTCCTGCTGGGGATTCTCCTGTTCGCGGCCGGCTGCCTGGCCGGCATGCGCCGCGCCGGCAGGACGCAGGCTGCCGCTCCCGCTTTGGCCAATGTGCCCCCAGTGCCAGCCCCGAAGCCGAAGACGCCGGCGGAGAAATCTCCCGAAGAGGCCTACGTCCTGCGGGTCGGCACCTTCGCCGACGAGGCCGAAGCCAAGACCTTCGCCGACGAGCTGACCGCGGCCGGGCAGAAGCCCGCGATCTCGCTCGTGCCGACCAGCGGAGGGGTGATGCTGCATACCGTGAGCGTCGGCCCCTATCCGAGCCGCGATGCGGCATCCGAGGCGGCCTCCGGCCTCGCCCGCAAGGGAATCTCCGCGGTGGTCGTTCCCATGGCTCCGTAAAGACAGAAATCCTTTATACTTGCTGATCCCGATGCGCCGACAGCTTCTCGCTTTCGTGTCTGCCCTGGGGCTCCTGGTAGGTGCCTGTGACTCCGGCAACCCGGTGGCCCCGGCGCCTCCCCAGAACGGTGGCGGTACCGGCGGGAACGGCTCCGAGGCGGTGACCGTGGCCGTGACCTCCAATCGGGGCGAGCTCGAAGCCGGCTCGTCCGAGGGGGCCACGCTCATGGTGAGCGCGAGGAAGGCGGACGGCTCGCCGGTGGCCGACGGCACCGAGGTGGTGGTCAACACCAGCCTCGGCAGCTTCGGTGCGGACGCCGCGGGCAACCCGATCCAGCTCGTCAAGAAACCGCTCGCGGGCGGCGCCGCCACCGTACCGCTCTTCCCGGGCACGGAGACGGGCACGGCCACCATCCTGGCCCAGGTGGGGACGAGCGTGGGACGGCTCAACCTGCCCATCCGCGAAGCGGCGGCCGCGCCCCTGGCGGAGTTCACCTTCGAGGTCAGCGGCCTGTCCGTGATCTTCTCGGACGCCTCCGCCGGTGCTCCGACGGCGTGGGAGTGGGACTTCGGCGACGGCGTGACGAGCACCAGGAAGAGCCCGGTCCACTCCTATGCCGTGGCCGGAACCTACGCGGTCTCGCTGACCGTCAAGACCTCGGGCGGGGAGAGCGAGAAGCAGAAGTTCGTCACCGTTGCGGCCGGTCTGCCGCTGGTGGCCAACTTCGCCTTCGAGGTCAACGGCCTGACCGTCCTGTTCGCGGATGTGTCCTCCGGCGAGCCCACCGGCTGGTCGTGGGACTTCGGCGACGGCGGCGCGAGCACCCAGCGCAACCCCGGCCACACCTACAGGCGGGCCGGCAACTACACCGTGAGGCTCACGGTGGTCAACGAGTTCGGCGTGTCGGCCGACACGAGCAAGTTCGTGAGCGTCTCGCTGGGCGAGGCGCCCCAGGCCGACTTCCAGTTCCAGACGGACGGCCTGCGGGCGCTGTTCACGGACACTTCGACCAACCGGCCCGCGAGCTGGCTCTGGGACTTCGGCGACGGCGGCAGCTCCACGGCCCAGAACCCGGAGCACGCCTACGCCCAGCAGGGCACGTTCAACGTGACGCTCACGGTCACCAATTCGACCGGTACCTCGTCCAAGAGCAAGTTCGTGACGGTCTCCCTCGGAGAGCCGCCCGAAGCCGACTTCGAGTTCCAGGTCAACGGCCTCAACGTGGTCTTCATCGACCGCTCCAAGAACAAGCCCACGAGCTGGAGCTGGGACTTCGGCGCGTGCTCGGGTCCGCTGTGCCGCAGCACCGAGCAGAACCCGACCTACACCTATCCGTCGCCGGGCACCTACACGGTGATCCTGACCGCGTCCAATGCCGCGGGATCGAGCCGGGCCAGCAAGCTGGTGACGGTAGGGACGGCGGCCAAGCCGGTGGCCAACTTCTGCTACCAGAGGAACAAGCGGGTGGTGATCTTCACCGACACCTCCTCGCAGTCTCCGACGGCCTGGCAGTGGGACTTCGGCGACTGCGCGGTGGAAGGCCAGGCCACGACCTGCAAGAGCAGCTCGCAGAACCCCGGCCACACCTACCCCGAGGCCGGCGGGACCTTCGCGGTCACGCTCACCGCCGGCAACTCGGCGGGCACGAGCACGAAGAGCAAGTTCATCCAGGTCGACGAAGAGACCGTCGACGCCGCCCCCATCTGCCAGTAGCTACTTGGTCGCGCTGATCGAGAACGCCCAGGCGTTGGCCCGGAAGTTCCCGTTCAAGTCCTTCCTGGGATCGACCACGATCCGCTGGTCGTAGGTGGTCCACGAGAAGGCCACGTCCAGCCAGTCCAGCCCGAAGCCCGCGGTCACGACGTTGCGATCCGAGTCGGCCAGGAAGGCGCCGATCGTCGAGTCGGGCTGCGGCGTCTCCTCGAAGGCGTAACCGAAGCGGAGCTGCGGCCCGGTAGGCAGGCTGTAGCGCGCGCCCAGCCGGTAGGTCATGGCGTCCTCGAACTCCAGCGGGTAGGCCGGGCCCAGGAAACGCACCGACGGCAAGAGCACGGCCAGCGTCTGCACGCTGTCCCAGCCGGTCCGGATCGCGTCCAGCTCCACGAGGATGGCCTTGGACACGTTCACCGCCACGCCGAGGCTCGCCTGGTCCGGGTACTCCAGCGTCGAGGAGAGGGCGAGGTCCTGGCCGAACGGGAAGCTGTTGCGGATGAGAGCGTCGTACTGGATGTTGCCGGTCTCGATCTGGGTGAGCCGGCCCACGCCCAGGTAGTCGGTTTCGATGGCGCTGCGGTAGGAGAGACCCAGGGAGAGGGTTTTCCCCTTGCGGAGCAGGCCGGCGGTCCAGCCGTAGCCGGGCTCCATGTCCGTCTTCATGCCGAGGCTCGCCACGTCGACGACCCCCGGGCCGATGGGGTTCTGTCCGGAGAGCCGGCGCGCCGCGGAGATCTCGGACGAGCGGTAGATCCCACCAATCCCCAGCCCGAGTGTCGGGGTGAGCTGGATGCCCAGCGTGGGGGCGAGGTCCCAGACCTCGATTTCGGCCTCCGTGGCCGCGTAGCGGCCGGCGAACGTGCCGGCATTGGCCCACTCGGTGTGCATCCGAAACGGTGAGTAGGCACCCACACCGGCCACCAGGCGCTCGCCCACGGGCAGGGTCACGTAGGCGAAGGGCGGAAAGGTGATCGGGGTCTCTTGCTCGCCGGTCGTTCCGCCGCCGATCCCGGGTGGGAGACCCTGGTAGAGCGACTCGTTGAAGGCGGTCACGGCGACGCCCCCGGACACGGCCTTCTTCTTCTCCAGCAGCGCGAGGCCTCCGGGGTTGTAGAAGATCGCGGTGGGATCGTTCGCCTGGGCGACGAACGCGCCTCCC
>JANOCF010000296.1:0-3278 GCA_031412055.1 Holophagales bacterium
CATCCTCGTACTTCGGCCCTCACCCCCGGCCCCTCTCCCATCCGCACTACCAAACCCCCGGGAGAGGGGAGACCCGTGCCAACCTGATCTCAATCCGTACATCCGTGCTCCGCCTTTGAAGATAAAGCGGAGCTGCGTGGCACCAACCTTGGGCGTCAAGCCCCCCTCTCCCGGGCGGGTGTGAAGTGCGGATGGGAGAGGGGCCGGGGGTGAGGGCCGAAGTACGAGGAAATCAGCCTTAGACGGCGAGCCGCCCGCTCATGCGCTAGAATCCACTCAGAAGCCCGAGCCTTAAGCTTGGCTTCCCCTTCCCGCTCCAGCCTGACAGAGGCGCCATTCAACTCCCTGAAGTAGACCGTTCCGACAACGAATCCTCTCGAAGTTTCTCCAGGGTCTCTTTTCTGCGGCGCGATCCTCCGCCTCCGAGACACCCTTGCTTACGTAGAGTGCCCTTATTGGCAAATCCAATCAATGGTTGCATAGTTTCGAAAGGAGAGTGTCCCATGGTGCAGTCGAGATGGCCCCAGATCCTGGGGTCCGCGCCGATCGCGCCGATCGCGGTAATCGCGGTGATCGCGGCAATCACGGCGATGCTGCTGCCCGCTGTGAGCGAGGCGGTGCCGATCCGGGTCACCAATGGACTGGTCGGCGAGTGGCATCTGCAGACCTACTACTACCCCGGGCTGGAGGTCGCGGCCGATACCAGCGGCTACAACCGGACCGCGCGGGTCATCGGACCCATGGCGTCCTCTTGGGGCTGGATGTACTCGGGAGTCAACCTGACCGGTGACAAGTACCTCACCGTGCCCAACTCGTCCAACCTGAACTTCGGCACCGGCAGCTTCACCCTGGCCGCCTGGATCCGGATCACCGACACCAACCGCAGCATCAAGACCATCATCGAGAATCGCGGCACTGATGGGCGCGGCTACTCGTTCGCGGTGACCGGAGGCAACCAGCTCCTGCTGCAGATGGCCGACGAGACCGGCTGGTTCAACTTCCACGCGGAAGACACCTGGCGGCTCGTCCCCAACCGTTGGCATCACGTCGCGGTCAGCGTCAATCGCACGTCCTGGCCGATCAACATCACCTTCTACGTGGACGGTGACCGCGCCGGCTATGGCTCCCCCAAGATGGGCAACATCAACAACACCGACATGCCCTTCATGATCGGCGGGCACAAGGACTGGTCCGGATATCGCTTCGCGGACCGCATCGACGAAGTCCTTGTCTACAACCGGTCGCTGCCGATGTGGGAGATCTGGAACATCATGAACCCGGGCCGCCCGTACTACAACCCGGGTTATTGGAACAACAACAGCAGCCGCAGGCGGAACAACAACTGCTACAACTACACCAACAACAAGCCGACCAACACCTTCGCGCAGCCCGGCCGCGCGGCGGGCGCGCCGGCTCCGTGGACGAGTTGTGCCAACTACCGTCAGGCTGCCATCGCTGACGGCCTGGAGCCCATCTCGGACTACCCGTACACCGTCCTGGGCTTCAAGACCGGCGCTGCCCTGGTCGTGGATCCCGGCAGCGTCTACCGCAGACCCGACTATCACTGGTACCGCCTGAACGAGGACGGCACCTGGAGTCACAAGCCCGGCCAGACCAACGCGACCAACCGCGATAACTCGGGCAACACCATCACCGACCCGCGCACCGCGAACCGTGGCAACTACTCGGAGTTCTGCGGCTTCTTCATGATCTGGTCCGACATCGCGGAGGGTTACGGTCATGAGAACATCAACTAGGCCAATGCTCAAGGCTCGGGAGAACAACGATATGCCTACCTCGTCCGGACGTCTCTTCACGGGCCTCGTGTGCCTGGCGCTCGTCGGCCTCCTCTTCGCGACGGCCCTGCCGTCGAGCGCGCAGAAGGAAGGATACGAAGAGCCCCAGTTCGAGCAGGGGCTGCTCGTGACCTACCTGATCTATTCGGGCCTGCCCAACCCGACCCTCGTCGTGACCGACCCCGACCGCGTGGCCGACCTCCAGAGCCGGTTGACCGCCACGGTGGAGTCGGGTGCGCGTATCGAAGGCGAAGGCCCGGAGCCGGTGCTCGGCTACAACGGGATCATGATCGAGGATCTGGGTACGTCGGAGCGGGAGGACTCCACCTTCTACGTGGTCAAGAACGACATGCTGCGCGTGGAAGGCGGGAACCCCGAGGACCCTGCCGCTCGGTCGACCACGGTCGCCGGCGAGGCGGCGGAGATCGAGAACCTTCTGATCGCCCTCGGCGTCGAGTCCGGCACGATCAACGAAGCCGAAATATCCGAGCTCCGCGACCCGAAGTCCTGAGCGCGCGGTTCACCGAATGAATCGAGAGGCGCCGGCAGTTATCCTAGGATGCTGCCGGCGCCTCTCGGGCTAGAGTAGAATCGCTCGGAGAGAGCCCCGCCCCGCTCGCTGCTCCTCCCCGCCAGACTGTTCCAAGTGGTGTCGGTCAACCCCTTGCGATAGACGTTTTCGACAACAATTCTGGAAAAAGTTTCTCCCGGGTCGCCTTCATGTCGATCAGGTCTCCGGTTCATCCTCGTTCGAAGCGCATCTCCGGGTCGTGCCGTGCCTGGACAAGGAAGGCGGCGACGTCGCGGGCGAGCTCGACGGTCGCGGAGTCGAGGGCGGCGGCAGCCTGGAAGACGGCGAGTGCGGCGAGGGCTTCGCGGTGGACATCCTGGGCGCGAAAGATGGGGATCATCTCGTGGGCGAGCTGTCGGACCTCGGCGGTGCGTCCTTCCTGGAGCAGGAGCGTGGCGAGCTCGAGGGAGACGAGGGCCGCGTCGTAGGCGATGTCCTGGTCCAGGAACTCGCGTTGGGCGTCGGAGAGGGCGAGCCGCGCGCGTTCGAAGTCGCCGAGCCCGGCCGCGATGCGTCCTTCGGCCCACCGGAGCCGGACGCGGTCGAGCTGGCTGCCGGCGCTCCGGGAGAGCGTCTGGACCTCGGGGAGCAGCTCCTGGGCTTCGGAGTAGCGTCCGGCCTTGCTGAGATTGTCGAGCAGGTTGTGCCGTGCGCAGAGGAGCAGCCGGGGCTCGCGCTCGGGGTCGATCAGGGTCTCGGCTTCGCGGAGGACCGGGATGGCCTCATCAAGCTTTTCGCTCTCTACAAGGGCATAAGCCTTCTTGATGAGGATCCGGCCGGCGAGATGGGGAGCCTCTCTCTTGGCCGCGACGAAGGCTCGGTCCAGGAGCTGTAGAGATTCGGGAAATCGTCTTTGGGCTGTCCGGAGGGAAGCTTTGAGGTCCAGTATCATCGGGCCATATCCGAGTGCA
>JANOCF010000297.1:0-2277 GCA_031412055.1 Holophagales bacterium
CTGGCGGCGGAGCTTGCCCGAGGAGGTGCGCGGAAGAGTTCCGGGCGCGAGCATCACGACCTCGTCCACGGCCAGGCCGGTGGCTCCGAGCACGGCTTCGGTGCAGGCGTCGGGGATCTCGGCAATTTCAGTCGGCGAAGCTTGGCGCGAAGACTCCACGAAGAGGACCAGCCGCTCGCCCTCGGCATTCTCCGGGAGCCAGCTCGCCGCCACGGCGCAGCCGGTGCGCACGCCGTTCACTCCGTCCACGGAGCGCTCGATCTCGTCGGGGGCATAATTCCGGCCGCGGAGGATGACCACGTCCTTGGCGCGGCCGGTCAGGTACAGCTCGCCGTCCCGCAGGAAGCCCAGGTCGCCGGTGTCGAGCCAGCCGTCGCGCAGGACCCTGGCCGTGGCCTCGGGATCGTCGAGGTAGCCGTCCATCAGGGATGGCCCCTGGATCCACACGCGCCCCACGCGGTCCGGCGGCAGCTCCCGGCCGTCTTCGTCCCGGATCTGAAGCGAGAAGCCGGGCACCGGCCGTCCCACGGAGACCATCTCGCGGCCGTCCAGGGTCTCCCAGGCGACGCCGTCGCGGGACAGCGCGTCGCGGTCCACCCGTACGCTGCGGAACGGCCGGTCGAGCTCGGAGAAGCAGACGGCGAGAGCTGCCTCCGAGAGGCCGTAGACCGGATTGAGGGCGCCGGGACGGAAGCCCCAGCGGCCGAAGCGCTCGCAGAAGGCGCGGGCAACCGGCGGAGAGACCGACTCGGCGCCGTCCAGGGCCGTGCGCCAGCAGGAGAGGTCGACTCCGTCCATCTCGGCGTCGGTCACGCGGGAGAGGCACAGGCCGTAGGCGAAGTTGGGCGCCGGAGAGATCGAGGCCTGCCAGCGGGAGATGGCGCGCAGCCAGATGGCAGGCCGGGCCACGAACAGCTCCGGACCGATCAGGGTGATGGCCGAGTCGCGCGCGATGGAGGGGATGATGCAGCCGATCAGGCCCATGTCGTGGTAGAGCGGCAGCCACGACACACCGCTGTGCCGGAAGCCGTCCCGATCGATCCAGAAGCCGTTCAGGATCTCGGTCTGGGCCACGATCGCCCGGTGGCTCAGGGCCACGGGCTTGGGATCGACCGTGGTGCCGGAGGAGAACTGGACCAGGGCAAGGTCCGAAGGATCAGGACGGACGGCCTCGCCGGCCTTGGCGCGGACCTCCTCGAGGGTACGGCAGCCGAAGTGAGGCCGGGCCACGGCGATGGC
Source organism: Holophagales bacterium (assembly GCA_031412055.1). Classification (GTDB taxonomy): domain Bacteria; phylum Acidobacteriota; class Thermoanaerobaculia; order Multivoradales; family UBA5704; genus DATMER01. The sequence continues at coordinate 1,240 of JANOCF010000297.1, forward strand.
CTCTCCGAGGATGCGGCGCACGCGGGCATCGGCGAGCACCAGGCGGGCGCGTGTGACCTCCAGCATGCGGGCCGTGCGGCGCAGGTACTCGTTCATCCGGCCGAGCCGGACGGGCGGGTAGAGCGGCACGGGCACGGCGCCGGCCAGCAGGACGCCGAAGAAGGCGTCGAAGAAATCCAGGCCGGTAGGGAAGACCAGGGCGACGCGTTCCCCGCGTCGGATCCCCAGGTCGCGCAGGCCGCCGCAGACGGCAAGAGCCCGATCGCGCACCTCGGCCCAGCCGACCCAGACATCCCGCTCGGCGCGATCGAGGAAGCGGACGCCGCCGTCGGGCTGGCGTCCCGCCCGGTCGAGGTAGTCGAGGAGGGTGGCCGGAGCGTCAGACACCGAGCTTCCTCCGTACGAGCGCAACCAGGTCGCCCACGGTTTGGATGCCGGCCTCGTCGGTCTCGTCGAGGAGGACCCGGAAGCGGTTTTCGACCTCGGCGGCCAGGGTGAGCAGCCGGACCGAGTCGAGGCGCAGGTCCTCCACGAGGCGCATCTCCAGGGTCAGCGGGCCTTCCCAGCCGAGGTGCTCCTGCACGACCTGCGCGATGCCTTCCAGGATGGCCGCTTCGCTCATCGGTTCATCTCCGCCCACTCCCGCCAGGAACCAGGCGCGGCCGGTCGGAGAAGACCGAGCCGTAGTCGGACATCCGGGACAGCCCTTCTTCCTCGGCGCGGATGCGCACCCGCAGCAGGAAGGCGTTGAGCAAGCTGAAGCCCAGGGCGGTGAGCCACGCCGTATGGACCAGGGGCAGGAACGCGATCTCCAGGATGACCGCCAGGTAGTTCGGGTGCCGGAGCCAGCGATAGGGGCCGCCGGTGACCGGCTCCGCTCCGGGCAGGCAGACGATGCGCGTGGTCCAGCGCTCGCCGAGCGTAGAGATGACCCAGTAGCGCAGGCCGAACGCGGCGGCGAAGACGACCAGGGACGGAATGCCGAGCCACGGGAGGAAGGGACGGTTCAGAAGCCAGACCTCCAAAGGGGCGGCGAAG
>JANOCF010000298.1:0-2819 GCA_031412055.1 Holophagales bacterium
GATCCGGAGTTCGTCCGCTAGAAGGGGTCCGCTAGGGAATCCCGTACCGCTTCCTCTTCTCCCAGAGCGACTTGCGGCTGATGCCCAGGAGGTCGGCCGCCCTGCCTTGGTGGCCGCGGGTGTAGGCCAGCGCGTTGCGGATCATCTCCTGCTCCACCTCCAGGAGGGGACGCGGCTTGCCTTCGGTCGAGCCCTCCGGAGGCGGCGGATCGATCGTGGAGTCCCCGGCGAGGATCACACCCCGCTCCAGCACGTTGCGGAGCTGCCGGAGATTGCCCGGCCAGGGATGCTCCAGCATCCAGGCCCGGGCGCGAGGCGCGAGCTGGAGGCCGGGACGGCTGAAGCGGACGGACAGGTCGGTCAGCAGGTGGTCGAGGATCGCCGGCAGGTCGGCACGACGCTCGCGCAGCGGCGGCAGGAGGAAGGCCAGGACCTCCAGCCGGTAGAAGAGATCGGGACGAAAGGTCTCGCGCTCGACCCTGACGGGGAGGTCCTCGGGACCGATGGCCACGAAGCGAACGTCCGCCGCCCGCTCGGCCTCTCCGAGGGGCGAGTAGCGCCGCTCCGCCACCAGGCGGAGCAGCTTGGGCTGGGTGGCCAGCGGCAGCTCCTCGACGTGGTCCAGGACGAGCGTGCCCCCTTCGGCGCGGCCCATCCTGCCCTCGCTCGCGAGCTCCGCGCCGGTGAAGGCGCCCGCCCGGTAGCCGAAGAGCTCGCTCTCGAACAGGGTGCTGGGGATCGCTCCCACGTCCAGCTCCACCAGGGGGGCGGCGGACCGGGAGCTCGCACCGTGAAAGGCTCGGGCCAGGGTCGAGCGGCCGGTCCCGGACTCGCCCAGGATGAGGACCGGCGCGTCGGTGGCGGCGGCGCGCTCCGCTCCCTTCAGACTGTCGCCCAGGACGGGAAAGTCCCGGATCAGCCTGGAGAGGGAGAGGGGAGCCGCCGTCACGAACGGAATTCGGCGGTCACGTCGGGGGCGTCGCCCCAGAGGCGTTCCAGGGAGTAGAAGCGCCGGGGCTCCTCCTGGAAGACGTGGACCACGAAGGCGCCGTAGTCGAGGAGCACCCACTGGCCGCGGTTGTAGCCCTCGACGTGCAGCGGGCGCACGCGCTCTTCCCGCAGCCGCTCCTGCACTGCGTCGGCGATGGCCTGGACCTGGCGCTCGTTCGTGCCGCTGCAGATCAGGAAGAAATCGGTGAAGTCGCTGACCTGCTGCAGGTGCAGAACCCGGAGGTCGACCGCCTTGTGGTCTTCCGCGGCGGCCACGGCTTCGCGAACTCGGGCTGGGGTTTCTACGAGGGTCGGTTGGGTTTTGGGTTCGAGTCTCATGTATACAGGCCGTATTTTTGCACGTATCGTACCACCGGCTCCGGGACGGTTCCGGCCGGAGGGCGCTCCCCCCGACGGAAGATTTCCCGCAGCCGGGTCGATGAAATGTCGACGGGCGGCTGGTGCACGAAGACGATCCGGTCGCTTCGTGCCAGATCGGCCAGCTCGGGTGACAGCGATGTCTGCTCCTGAGTCCACCCCGGCCGCGTCAGCACGACCAGCCGGGCCGCCTCCACGATCTCCCGCCAGCGCACCCAGTGGTCGAGATCGGCGTACGAGTCGCCGCCGATCAACAGGTGAAGATCCACCTTCGGCATGGCTTCCCGGAAGCTCTCCAGGGTCTCGATCGTGTACGCCGGGCGACCGAGGGTCAGCTCGAGCGTCGAAGCGTACAGCCCCTCTTCGTCGAGGAGCGCCATCTCCACCATCGCGTAGCGGGCGTGGGCCGGCGCCAGGATCCGCCCCGGCTTGTGGGGCGGAACTGCCGTGGGGAGATAGAGAACACGGTCGAGCCCCAGGATCTTCCGGGCAGCCTGGACCGGCTCGATGTGTCCGCGATGAATAGGGTCGAAGCTGCCTCCGAAGAGAGCGAGCTTCATACCGGGGTTGTCATCTCCGGGCGCTCCGGGCGTGTTTCCTGAAGCTTCCGGGAGAGCGCCGCGACCAGGGGCGGAATCCCTTCGCCCGTGGCGGAGCTGATCTCCATGTAGGGCAGCCCGCGCTCTTTGGCGGCGCGGCGCAGCTCCTCCTGCCTCTCGGGCAGGGCCGAATCGATCTTGCTGCCCACGATCAGCCGCGGACGCTCCGTCAGCTCCGGGTTGAACGCCTGCAGCTCGCTCTCGACCGTGTCCAGGTCGGCGGCGGCGTCGCTTTCGGGGTTCGAGAGATCCACCAGGTGGAGCAGCACCCGGCAGCGCTCGATGTGCCGGAGGAACTGGAAGCCGAGTCCCGCTCCCTGCGCCGCTCCCGCGATGAGACCGGGCAGGTCGGCGATGACGAACGGCTCGGCCAGCGGACCTTCCGCCACCACTCCGAGCTGCGGGATCAGGGTGGTGAACGGGTAGTCGGCGATCTTCGGCTTGGCGGCCGAGATCACGCTGATCAGGGTCGACTTGCCCGCGTTGGGCAGGCCTACCACGCCGACGTCGGCCAGGAGCTTGAGCTCCAGGCGCAGGCGCCGCTCGTCGCCATCGCTTCCGGGCTCGGAGTTCCTGGGCGCCTGGTTGGTCGCGGTGGCGAAGCGGGCGTTGCCTCGCCCGCCGCGGCCGTGGCCGGCCACCTTCAAGCGCTCGCCGTCCTCCACGATCTCGCCCAGCAGCTCGCCGGTGTCGTGGTCGTAGGCCACGGTACCCAGGGGCACCGGGATCTCGAGGTCGCCGGCGCTCTTGCCGCTCTTGTTCGAGCCCTCGCCGTGCCGGCCGCGCTCGGCGGCGTAGAGCGACTGGAAGCGCAGGTGGTAGAGGGTGTTGCGTCCGAGAACACCGACCAGG
>JANOCF010000299.1:0-7098 GCA_031412055.1 Holophagales bacterium
CGGCGAGGTCCGCTCCGGCGAGTTCGGTCTCGAGGAGCCGACCGGCTGGGTCGAGCACCTCGGCGTCGACCCCGGCGTCCGCGGCAAGGCCATCGGCCGGCGGATGCTGGACACGATGCTGGAGCACTTCCGCCGCCAGGGCGCCCGCAGCGTCCGCACCCTGGTCGACGAGGACATGGAGGAGATCCGCAGCTTCTTCTCCGCCGTCGGGTTCCAGCCGTCGACCCAGAGACCGTTCGTCCGGCCGCTCTGAAGACCGGTCTGGCGTTTGCAACAAGGAAGAAGAAGGAAGGAAGAGGGATATGAGCGTCAAGACAACCACGATGCCAAAGCAGTTCCACGATGCCGTTCTCAAGTGGAAGGACGCCTATCTCCCTGACTACGAGTTCCTGCTGGAGAACTGGGAGAAGCACTTCCCCCGCGATCCCCGTTTCGAGCTCTGCGCCTACCGCGAGCTCGGGATGTGCACCGAGATCGAGTGCGGCGACATGAAGGGCAAGCCGAAGTACACCCGCGCCGCCGACATGAACCCCGAGCAGGCCCATCACCTCCACGGCGCGATCCGCGCCCAGGCGTCCACCGAGTTCGGCTCGATCCAGCAGCACCGGCTGACCCTGGCCCGCGCCCAGGACGAGGAGGAGCAGTTCTGGGTCCTCCGCATGATGGCCGAGGAGCTCCGCCACGGCTACCAGATGCTCCACCTGCTGGTGGAGGACGACTGGACGTCCGTCTCCAAGGAGTCGGCCTCGGACGCGATCGAAGACATCCTGTCGATGAACACCGGCTCCCACCTGCTGGGCGCCTTCAACATCGACTTTGACTCCTTTGTGGACAACGTGGTCTTCTGCGCCCTGATCGACCGCGTGGGCAAGTACCAGCTCGCGATGCAGAAGATCAGCGCGTACCAGCCCATGGCCGAGAGCATGCCGCAGATGCTGCGCGAGGAGGCTTTCCACCTGGCCGCCGGCGTGGTGCCCATGCGGCGCTGGATGATGCAGGCGGCCAAGGGCGACGGCCTGATCAGCGTCGACATGATCCAGCGCGCCTTCAACAAGTGGCTGCCCCGCGGCCTCGAGATGTTCGGCGACGAGCGCGGCGGCGGCACCAACGTCCGCTTCGGCCTCAAGCCGATGAAGAACGCCGAGGCGCAGAACCAGTACTACGAAGAGGTCCGGAAGATGGTGCGCGACCTCAACGTGCGCTACCTCCGGGCGCGCATCCCGGCGCTCACGCACGGCGACTCGGAGACCACCCTGGACCGCATTCTGGCCGGCGACGTGGTGCATGGTGTGAAGCGGGAGGACCTCCTGCACATGTCCCACCCCGATTTCTACCGGCGGCGCGGCGTTCCGGCGTTCACGATGGTGGGAATCGAAGGCGAGACCTTCGACGAAGCCCACGCCTATCTCCGCCACCTGGAGGCGCACCTGCCCGACTCGTACCGGGCCGGACGCGACTACCGGGAGTACGTCGAGGCGCTGCTTCAGGTCTCGCGGGGCGAGACCGAGCGCGAGCAGGCCGCGTCGCGCATGCCCACGCTGCGCCGGGTCGGCGGCTCCTGCCCGTGCTCCAAGTCGGTGCGCTGGGTGACGGACGACCCGTTGCCGATTACCCCCGGGGAGAGTACCTCTGGGGTGCAGGCGCCCGCCGAAGCGGTGAGCGCCTGATCGTCTCTCGATCCTGCGACTGACATGAGCTTGTTCAACCGGCTGCTGGTGACAGGTCTGCCCCTGGTTCCCAAGCCCCTGGTGGGCCGGGTGGCTTCCCGGTACGTGGCGGGGGAGACCCTCGCAGATGCCGTGCGCGTGGTGCGCTCCCTCAACCAGCAGGGGGCGATGGCGACGCTCGACGTCCTCGGCGAGGAGGTCAAGGAGCGGGAGAAGGCGGTCGCGGCGGTGGAGGAGTACCTTCAGGTCTTCGACACCATCGCGCGCGAAAGCCTGGACACCAACGTCTCCATCAAGCTCACCCTGCTGGGCCTCAAGATCGACGAGGGCTTCTGCCGCGACAACGTCGAGCGCATCGTGGCCAAGGCGAGGGAGCACGGCAACTTCGTCCGCATCGACATGGAGGATCACACCACCACCGATGCGACGCTGCGGATCTACCACGAGCTGCACGCCCGCTACGGCAACGTCGGGGTGGTTCTCCAGGCCTACATGCGCCGCACCCTGGCCGACATCGCCGCGCTGCCGAAGCAGGGGGCGAGTGTGCGGATCTGCAAGGGGATCTACGTCGAGCCGCGGGCGATCGCCTGGAAGGGGTTCGAGACCATCCAGGCGAACTACGTCCGCGCGCTGGAGAAGCTGATCGAGAACGGCGTCTATCCCGGCATCGCCACGCACGACGAGTACCTGGTCAACCGGGCCGTGGGGCTGATCGACAAGCACGGGCTTCGGCGCGAGCAGTACGAATTCCAGATGCTTCTCGGGGTGGACGAGGAGATGCGCCGCATCCTGATCGCGGGAGGGCACCGTCTGCGGGTCTACGTGCCCTATGGCCGCGACTGGTACCCCTATTCGATCCGCCGCCTGCGGGAGAACCCCGAGGTCGCGCGCCACGTCATCCGCGCCACGCTCTCGGGCCGCTGAGCCGGTTTTGACGGCCGGCGGGCGCGGGTGCTACCATATCTCTTCCAGTTTCTTATTTTTAGACGGTTCTCGGGACGTCAGGAAGGTCACTGAAACGGCTCATGGACGAGCGTCAGCGTTTGGAAGCTCTCGACAGGGTCAGCCGCGGCGACGGCGAGACGGATGGTGTCGATGCCTCCTCTCTTCATGAGAGCGGGCTGACCCAGACGTTCCAGACCGCGACCCGCGAACGGGTGGTGCGCGGCCTGTCTCCCGCCGGGGAGTCGGAGGCGGACATCATCCTCCTCGCGCACCCCGAGGGCCAGCGGCTGGGCTCGCGCTTCCGTCTCTCTCCCGGGACGACCCTGGAGATCGGCCGCTCCAGCTCCGTGGCGATCAGCCTGCCCGAGGTGATGTCGATCTCGCGCAAGCACGCCCGCCTGCGCTACATCGGCTCGGTGGTGACGGTCGAGGACCTGGGGAGCACGAACGGCACCTACGTCAACGGCCAGGCCATCCACGGCCGGACGGTGCTCAAGAGCGGCGACCGCTTCCAGACCGCGGCCGTCCACTTCAAGTTCCTCCACGAGCAGGACGTCGAGAGCGCCTACCACATGGCGATCTACGAGCTGGTCTCGCTGGACGGGCTGACCGAGATCTACAACAAGCGCCGGTTCGAGGAGGAGCTGCAGCGCGAGTTCGCGCGCTCCGTGCGTCACTCGCGCCCGCTGTCGCTGATCATCTTCGATCTGGACGAGTTCAAGCGGATCAACGACACGTACGGCCATCTCTGCGGCGACTTCGCCCTCAAGCAGGTGGCCGCCCTGGCCAAGGACCTGGTGAGGCCGGAGCAGACGCTGGCCCGGGTCGGTGGGGACGAGTTCGTGATCCTGTCTCCCGAGACCACGGCGCCCCAGGCCGAGACGCTCGCCCTGAAGCTGCGCGACCGGGTCCTGGACCTCGATCATCGCTACGGCGATCTCAAGATCTCGCTGAGCTGCTCTTTCGGAGTGGCCGAGCTCGACGAGAGGATGGGCGGGTCGCAGGACCTTTATCACTCCTCGGATCACGCCCTGCTCCTCTCGAAGAGGAGCGGCCGCAACCGCGTCGCGGTTCACACCCCGCAAGATTAACCGGAATTAAAAAGGGCGCAGCATGCTGCGCCCCCTACATCTCTGTCTGAGCCCAGGCGGAGCTACCGCGATCCGGTCTTCGTCCCGTCGCCCAAGAGGAACTCCTCCATGAAGCGGACGATCACGGCCCGCTGGTAGTCGGTGTTGCTCTTCTTGCGGAAGCCGTGGCCCTCGTCCTTGGCAACCAGGTACCAGACCGGTACTCCCTGCTTCTCCAGGGCGGCCACGATCTGGTCCGACTCGGACAGCGGGACTCGCGGATCGTTGGCGCCCTGCGTCACCAGCAGCGGCCGGCGGATGCGGTCGATCTGGTTCAGGGGAGCGATCTTTTCCATGAACGCGAGCATCTTCGGGTCCCGCTCGTCGCCGTACTCCGCCCGGCGCAGGTCCTGGCGGTAGCCGCTCGTGTTCTTCAGGAAGGTTGCGAAGTTGCTGATGCCCACCGAGTCATAGGCGCAGCGGAGCCGGTCGCTGTAGTGGACGAGGGAGGCGAGCACCATGTAGCCGCCATACGAGCCGCCGCCCACCATCACCCGGGAGGCGTCGAGGCCGGGCTGCTTTCCGATCCAGTCCAGCAGGGCGCCGATGTCCTTGACCGAGTCTTCGCGCAGCTCGCCGTTGTCCAGCTTGAGGTAGGTCTTGCCGTAGCCCGTGGACCCGCGCACGTTGGGCAGGATGTACACCACGCCCAGCTCGTTCAGGAAATAGTTGTTGCTGCCCTGGAAGTTGGGGCGGGCCTGGGACTCGGGTCCGCCATGGATGTCGATATAGACCGGGCGCTTGCCCGGGAAGCGCTCCGCGGACGGGTGGTAGACGAAGGCCGGGATCTCGCGGCCGTCGAAGCTGGGGAAGCGGACCAGCTCGGGGATCGCGAACGAAGCCGTGTTCAGGCCGCCGGCCTCGCTCGCGGTCCAGCGCTCCAGGCGGCGGTTGTCCGGATCGTAGCTGTAGATGTCGGTGGGCGAGCGAGCCCAGCTTACGCTGAACGCCATCTCGTGCGTTCCCGGCCGGAACGCGAGCGAGGCCGCGACTCCGTCCGGCAGCTTGGGTGAAGGGAGCTCCTTCGTGCCGGTGCCGTTGCCCAGGCCGAGGATGTGGAGCTTGCTGATACCTCCCTCGTTGACGAAGAAAGCCAGCAGGCTGGCGTCGTCCGAGAGCTCGAAGCTCTCGACGCTCCACTGGATGTCGCCAGAGAGGACGGCCGGCTTCCCGCTTGCCAGGTCCATCCGGACCAGCCGCATGAACTCGCTGTCGAGATCGGTGACGGCGTACACCGAGCGGCCGTCGCCCGACCAGCGCCCGTTCCGGTAGAGGACGATCTCGCTGCCCGGGCGGCGCGGAGTCAGGGAGGTGACCTTGCCCGTGGCGAGGTCGATCCAGTGCAGGTAGGACTCTTCGTTGGAGAGCTGCTCCAGCATCAGGATGCGGGTGTCGTCGGGGCTCCAGTCGAGGGCCTGCCAGTCGCCCTGGAGCTCGGCCACGCGCCGCTCGCTGCCGGGCGTGGCGGGATCGGCGACATAGACGTCGAAGTCGCGGCCGTTGCGGGCGTTGCTGGTGTAGGCGAGGAGACGTCCGTTGCTGGACCAGAGCGGAGCCACGTGGCGGCTCTTGCCGTCGGTGAAGCGGCGGATCTTGCCGGTGTCGAGATCGAGGTGGAGGAGCTGGTGGTTCTCGGCCCCGCCCTCGTTGAGAGAGAAGACGACCTGACTCGGGTCGTTGGGCCGGTAGTCGCCGTTGCCGACCGGGTCCTTGTAGAAGGTGAGCTGGCTGCGGGCTCCCATGGGCATCGCGACCTCGTGGAGCTGGACGCTCTCGGAGAACCGCGTGCGGATCAGCATCCGGCGCTCCTTGGGGTGCCAGGCCGCGAGGGCCGCGGTGCGCAGGTTCTCGTACGGGAGAAGATCTTCGGCCCCGGTCCGCGGGATCGGCGGGACGTGCCGGGCGACGATGCTCTCGGGCACGGGCACCGGCGCGCTGTCAGGAGCGTCGGCGGCGTGGGTGAGCCCCGCGCCTGCGAGGAGCAGGGAGGCGAAGGCGAGGGAAGTCTTCGATCGCATGAAAGAGTATCTCCGAACAGTTTCGCTGAGGGGTGGTGTGAGCATCGTCAGAAGCTTAGAATGCGGGCGTGGGCCTGACGATCTTCTACAACTGCAACCGCTGCCCTGCGTATTGTTGTTCCTATCCTCGGATCCAGGTTCAACCTTTCGATATCGAGCGTCTGGCGCTGCATCTCGGGTCGACCCCGGAGAAGGTCGCCCGGAAGTTTACCAAGAAAGGGGAGGAGCCAGGGGAGGTGATCCTGCGCCACCAGCCGGACGCCACCTACGGCACGATCTGCGGCTTCCTGAACAAGGAGACCCGTCGCTGCACGGTCTACGAGGGCCGGCCCGAGATCTGCCGCACCTATCCCGGTACACCCCGCTGCGGCTACTACGACTTCCTGAGCTTCGAGCGCCGCGCCCAGGAAGACCCCGAGTTCGTCCCCACCTGCTGGAACGGGCCACGGAAGTAGGGACATCTACCTGTCCCTTTCGCCTCCCAGCCATCGTGCAACACAGGAGAGAAACCCCTCGAAGTCGGTGAGGTTGTTCTGCAGGACGGAGTAGACGATCTCGTCCTGAACGATCGCCGTCTGGTAGGTCACGAGGTTCCGGAAGCGCGAAGCCGCCAGGAAGGAGTCCGCCAGTTCCCGGGGCAGGATGCCCTGCTCGGCCAGGATCTCGAAGGTCTCTGCCTTGCTGGTGGGGACGCGCCAGGAGTGGCGGGAGATCAGGTGCTTGCCGATGTTGTGGCACGTCTCGAACAGGACCTGGAGCTGACGGACGCTCGCGTCCACCACGTTCGCGTCAAGGAGGTACTCCTCCCGGGATCGGCCGGCGATCCCCCGGGCTCTGCGGAGGTATTCCTCAACAAGTCGGAACTGCTCCAGCAGGTACTCGCGGTTAAGGTTGTCGTCCATAGTGCCGAAGCGGCCGAGTCACCGGCCTGAGAGCCGGTCGAGCACCCGCGGCCATTCCTGATCGGCGCGTTCTCGCTCGGACCGGAAAGCGCTCCGGATCTCCCGGAAGTAGCGCTCCACCAAGCCCGGATCCTTCGACCAGACGAGGCGGCCCCGTTCCAGTACGTGAGCCTGGTGGGACGGACTGCTTTCGCGGAGCATCCGGAGGTCCACGGCACGCCCGAGGGCCCTTTCCAGGATGTCCATCAACCGCGCCTGTTCGCTCCAACTCAGCCGGTGGCGGTCGTCATCTAGAATCGCCACGTCGACATCGCTGTCAGGCCGGAAGCCCCGCTCCAGCGCGCTGCCGTAGAGAAAGATCGCATCGATGCCCCCGATCCCTTCGCTCTGCAATGCGGAACGGCACGACGCGGTGAGGGCCTCGATGCGCTCGGCG
>JANOCF010000300.1:0-1691 GCA_031412055.1 Holophagales bacterium
GGCGAAGGCGCGGATCAGGTTCAGCGTCGCGGCCGACTGGCGATAGGCCTCGAGCTGGCGGCGCGGATCGGGGATGCGGGCTTCCGGCGTGAAGGCGTTGTCGTTGACGATGTCGCCCTTGTAGCTCGGCAGCTCGACGCCATCGATCGTCTCGGTGGGGGCCGAGCGGGGCTTGGCGAACTGGCCGGCGATGCGCCCGACCTTCACCACCGGCGAGCCGCCGGCGAAGGTCAGCACCACCGCCATCTGCAGGAAGAGCCGGAAGAAATCGCGGATGTTGTCGGCGGAGTGCTCGCCGAAGCTCTCGGCGCAGTCTCCGCCCTGGAGCAGGAAGGCCTCGCCGCTTGCGACTTTCGCGAGGGCCTTTTTCAGCTTGCGCGCCTCACCGGCAAAAACCAGCGGCGGAAAGCCGGCGAGCTGCTGCTCGACCGCCCTCAGGGCTGCCTGGTCCGGATAATCCGGGATTTGCTGGACGGGCTTGGCCCTCCAGCTCTCGGGCGTCCAACGCTCCGACATGGGTCTTGGCTCCTGACTTCTCTCCGCGCCGGTTAACCTGTTCGTAACCGCGAAGGCGCGCCTATACACCGATGGACGCGCGAAGGCCACCGTGCCGGCATCTCGGCACCGGCCTGTTCCCGCCGCCAACATGGTTAGCGAAAGCTGAATCGTTTCAGGTGCCTGCGACCGACGGCTCCCAAATCGATTCCGGTTCGCGACAAACCGCACGAAGGCGGTGAGACGGCGATTCAACCGGCTCGCAGGCTGAATCAAGCGCGGAGCCGCGCGCTGGACCGCCTGACGGTCAGGCCGGCTCAATATCCGTGCGGCTGAAATCGTCGCCCTTGAACAGCAGCCGAGCCTTCTGGTGGCGGGCCGTGGCGTAGGAGAAGCAGTCCCCCATGTTCAGGACCCCGGGCCGACCGCCCCCCGGGCCGTAGCGCTCGGCGGCCTCGACTGCGAGCGTCGTGATAGCCATGTCGGGTGCGATGGGATCGATCGCGGCAAGTCGACAGAACTGCTCGACCAATTCGAACGCTCGCACGCGGCTGACCCGATCAATCCGTACGACTGCCGTTGACGCTTCCCAGATTGTCACGGTCGACGCGATGCGGAGCCCCGAACCCCGGGGCCAGCTCTCCAGGCGCTGCGCGAGTTCGGCCCCGTCGGCCTCCCGCACGATCATCGCAACGATGGCCGAAGCATCGACGACGATCAACGGTCGGACTCGTCGAGCCGCTCGTACTCACCGTTCAACTCGTCATAGAACGCCTTGTCGGCGACAAGACCCGTCTTTCCCGCCCTGGCGAGTTCCGCATGGATCGGCGCGAGCTTCTCCCACAGGGTCGGCTCGGCAGCCTCGCGTTCGGCCTTCTCACGGAGCGCCTCGTGGACGATCTCGGTCAGGCCCTTGCCGTGCTTGCGGGCGAGCCGGCGGGCGAGCGCCTCGACCTCATCGTTCTTGATGCTGATGCCCGTGGCGGCAGCCCTATTCTAGCAGGCTGAGGAAAAACCCTCTCGCCTGACGCGCCGTGTCATGATTCACTGATGTCATCGGTGCGACGGGTGGAGCGGGCGATGCGCGGTTCGGACGAGCGTTCGGGGTCGTTGTTCTCCTACGTCGATCTTGAGAGCCGGGTCCGTCGGGACCATCCGCTGCGGCCGATCCGGGAGATCGTCAACGCCGCACTGGC
>JANOCF010000301.1:0-5792 GCA_031412055.1 Holophagales bacterium
CGGTCGACGTAGGGCTCGATGGCGAGCTTCGACACCTCGGGGAACACGGCGAGCAGGTCGGCCTCCTTGGGCAGGCTGACCTGCTCCTTCTGGGGAGCGTTCACCAGGATCACGCGGTTGCGGTCGGTGATCCACTCTTCGGCGAGGCGGTTGACCTCGGCCAGGCCGATCTCGGGCAGGAATCGGTGCGTCAGAGCCAGCTCGGCCGGGATGCCGGGGACCGGCTCGTTCTCGGTGAACGCCCGGACGAACTCCTGGGCGAAGGTGGCCGATTCGAGCTTGCCGCGCTCCCGGTTCGCCTGCTCGTAGCCCAGAAGCCACTCTTTCTTGACCCGCTCGAGCTCGCCGGCCGTGAAGCCGTGGCGGCGGACCCGCTCGACCTCGGTGAGGAGCGCCTTGAGGCCGCCGACCACCTCGCCCTGCCGGACGCCCGCCGCCTGGAAGGTGACCTCGGTGGAGCGGACGAACTCGCCCGAGGTCGAGGCCGCCCACAGGTAGGGCGGGTCGGGACGCTGCCCGATCTCGTCCAGCCGCTCGTTGAGCATGGCGTGGTAGAGACCCTCGACGATGGACCGCCGGTAGTCGACGTAGCGCTCCTCGGAGCGCTTGGGCTGCTTCCAGTAGATGCCGACCGTGGTGTCGGTGGCCTCAGGATCGGCGGAGATCGCGAACAGGGTCTCCTGGTGGTCCGGGATGGGAAAGACGTCCCGCGGCCGGGGCTTGTCCGGGTTTTTCAAACCCTTGAACTGCTCCCGGATCTGGGCCTCGACCTTGCCGGGATCGAAGTCGCCCACGGCGATGACGGCCATGAGGTCGGGCCGGTACCAGTCGCTGTAGAAGCGGCGCAGGGCCTCGGGCGAGGCCTTTTCGAGGACCTCGGTCTTGCCGATGGGCAGCCGCTCGGCGTAGCGCGAGCCCTTGAAGAGGACGGGGAACTGCTGGTCGTCCATGCGCGCGGAGGCGCCCCGTCCCAGCCGCCACTCCTCGATGATCACGCCCTTTTCCTTGGTGATCTCTTCGGGATCGAAGGTGATGCCGTGGGCCCAGCCCTCCAGGATGCGGAGGCCCTGCTGTACGTAATCCGCGCGGTCGGTGGGCACCGAGAGGGTGTAGACGGTCTCGTCGAAGCCGGTGTAGGCGTTGACGTCCGCGCCGAAGCGCATGCCGATGGATTCGAGGTAGCGCACGAGGTCCTGGCGCTCGAATCCGCGGGAGCCGTTGAAGGCCATGTGCTCGACCATGTGGGCAAGCCCGCGCTGGTCTTCGTCCTCTAGAACCGAGCCGGCGTTGACCGCCAGCCAGACCTCCGCGCGACTCGCCGGGACGGTGTTGCGGCGGATGTAGTACCGCAGACCGTTTTCGAGCTGCCCCACCTTGACCTCGGGGTCCATGGGGAGCTTGGCCGTCAGGTCGGCAGGGATGGCGAGCGCAGGTGCGGCCGCCTGGGATTCCTGGGCGGGAGCGAGCGTCGGCAGGAGCAGGAGGAGGGCGAGCGCGAGAGAGGGCTTTTTCATGGTCACGAAGACCGTAACGCGGCCCGGGGCGGCAGGATTCCGCCCCTCAGCTCGCGAACGCTTCCTGGAAGCGGGGGTGGCGCCGGGCGTAGACGTCCACGTACCAGCAGGAGGCCCGGAAGCGGTAGCCGCGCTCCACGGTGTCGGCCAGGGCATGCTCCACCAACTGCTCGGCGATGCCGCGCCCGCGCTGCTCGGGGGGGACGTAGGTGTGGGTGAAGTCGAGGAGACCGTCGCCGACGACGCGGTAGGTGAGGAGCCCCACCTCCTTGCCGTCCATCTGCGCGGTGTACCGCCTGGTCTGCTCGTCGTGCTGGATGTCGATACCCATGCTTTTCTCCTCTCCCTCAGGCGTTGGATTCCGCCAGGCTCTCCTGGTACTCGGGGTGCTTCTGGACGAAGCTCTCCACGTACGGGCAGGACGCCTTGTATCGATAGCCGCGCCGCCTGGTGTCGTCCAGGGCATGCCGGACCAGCTTCTCCGCGATGCCGCGGCCGCGTAGGTCGTTTGGGACGTAGGTGTGGCGGAAGTCCCGTGTCCCGTCTCCGGCCTCGCCATAGGAGACCTCGGCGACCTCGTTGCCATCGTCTCCGAAAAGGGCATAGAAACGCTTTCCTTCTTCGTGCTGAATATCCAGGTTCATCATTCCTCCTTCCCTCACAATCCTGGTTCTTCAAGCACCGTGCCACCTGGCTTGCGCCGCCGCTCCAGGAGCCACGGGGCAGCGGCCAGGACGGCCAGGGCAAGAGCCCCGAGGAGGTAACGCGGGCGGTCGCTGGTCACGAGCTCCGGCGACTCTCCGATCAGCACGTACCCGGACCACAGACCGGGCCGGCTCCAGCGGGGATCCTCCCGGAGACGGCGCTTGGTCCGGCGCAGGGCCTCGGCCGGCCGCCGGCCCTGGCCGAGCTCGTGGTAGAGCTGCTCCATGAAGACCGCCGTGGCCTCGTCCCCCACCTCCCAGAGCGTGGCCAGCACCGCGGGCGAGCCGGCCGCGAGAAAGGAGCCGGTGAGGGTCGTGAGCGCATCCCCTTCGCTCCCTGGAGCAAGAGCGGTGCGGCAGCCGGCGAGGACCGAGAGATCGGCGTGGTACTCCATGGCGGCGATCTCCTCGGGGTAGAGAAGGCCGTCGTCCTCGCCTGCCGGGGAGAAGAGGATCGCCGCGCCGCGGCCCGGCCGCTCGTCGATCACGGTGTGGGTGGCCAGGTGGACGATCCGCGCGCCGTTGGACACGGCCTGGCGGAAGGTGTCCTCGGTGGCGTCCGCGCCGGTGTGCATCTCGTGCCTGCCAGGGAGGAGTCCCGATAGAGTCTGGAGCTCCCTGGCGGCACCGGGGAGCGGCGGCAGGCTGTAGCGCGCGGCTGTCTCTTTCGTGGCGCCTGAGATCTCCGGGGCTCCGAAGCCCAGGAGGGTGAAGGCGGGCGCGAAACCTTCGAGCTGCCGGAGCCAGCCCAGGGCCGAGCCGCTGGGCAGGTAGCTCACGGCGGCGCTCTCCAGGAGCGGCGGATCACCGAGCAGCTCGAAAGGGAGATAGCGCAGTGCACGATCGGGCGCGATCCGCAGCTCGTCCGCGTCGATCTCTCCCACCGGGCCGAGGAGGACCTTGGAGAGCCGGGCGAGACGGGCCGGATCGGGCTCCCGCCCTTGGGACAGCGCCTCGTGGACAGCCAGGGTGTCCGCCAGGATCGGACCGTGTGGTCCAAGGTCGGCCATCCGGACTCCGTCCTCGTCCACGATCCAGAGATACAGGTTTTTCTCGCCGAGGAAGTACTCCAGGAGCAGGCCGTCGCCGATATGCTTGCGGAGCGCGGCGGCCCCGAGGGGAGCGGCGGCCCGGCCCGAGCCGCCGAGGGCATCGAGAAGCTCGCGGACCTTGGCGCGCTGCACGATGTCGAGGGCTTTCTCGGCCTGGCCCGAAGCCGCCAGCAGGTCCACGGCCGCGGCATAGACCGGCCTCTTTTCGCCGAAGAAGTGGGACCGCAGGGTGCTCCGACGCAGCGTGGCCCGGACCTTTTCGATCTCCGCCATGGCGCGCTCCAGCAGCTCGATTGCCCTGCCGCTGTCTCCCCGCGCCGCCGCGACCCGTCCCAGGCCTTCCAGGGCAGACCATCGTCCCTCGGCCGAGCCGCTGGCTTGGGCGGCCTGGAGGCTGCGCGAGAAGACCTGCCCGGCCTCGTTCAGGCGGCGCTGCTCTAGCAGGAGGAGCCCCAGGTAGAAGAGGTCCTGGATCTCTTCGGACCGGTCGCCGCTCTCCAGGGCGAAACCCAGCGCCTTGCGGTAGGCCTCCTCGGCGGCGCGGGGTTGGCGCAGGTTCAGATGATGGACGAGGCCGGCGTTGAGCCAGGCGTTGGAGAGGCCGGCGCGGTCTCCCTCGGCCTCATAGATCCCGACCGCCTCCCGGAACGCCTCCTGGGCGCTCACCGGGTCTCCCAGATTGCGGTAGACGACGCCGATGTTGACCCCCAGCGAGGCCCGGCGCCGGGAGTCGAGCAGGCCGCCCTCCTTCTTCACCTCGCG
Organism: Holophagales bacterium; assembly: GCA_031412055.1. Taxonomy (GTDB): domain Bacteria; phylum Acidobacteriota; class Thermoanaerobaculia; order Multivoradales; family UBA5704; genus DATMER01. The sequence goes on from JANOCF010000301.1 coordinate 4,033, forward strand.
GTAGACGTCCAGGGCCTCCCGGTAGGCGCCGAGCTTCTCCAGGATCACCCCCTGGTTGATCCTCGCGATCAGGGCCTGTCCGGGCGCCCAGGGCTCGTCGGGGTGCCGGGAGGCGAGGCTGGCGGCCGAGGCGTGGAGGGTCAGCGCGCGGTTGAAGCGGCCCTGGGATGTGGCCACCAGTCCGAGGTTGGACAGGTTGATCACCTGCCCTTCGGGGTCGTCGGAGACGCGGTTCAGCTCCAGGGCTTCGTGGAAGCGGCGCTCCGCCTCGTCGTAGTCGCCCAAGTAGTGGAGCGACAGGCCGGCGTTGTTGAGCGTGCGGGCGGTGGGGCCCGGGTCGGGGAGCGTACGGCGGAGGCGCAGCGCGGTCTCGCACTCCGCGAGAGCCGCCCGGAAGTCGCCCAGCTCGTTGAGGATGGTGCAGGCGTTGTTGCGCGCCGTGGCCGCACTGGAGGGGTCGGACTGCCCGGATTGCTCACCGACGGTGCGGTACGCCTCCAGCGCCTCCTTGAGCCGTCCCTCCAGGTGGAGGTCCACGGCGTCATCCAGAGTCTGGGCGCGGAGGGGATCCATGAACATAAAAAGGAAGAGCCCGAGCCCGAGGCCTGCGAGTGTCCTTTTCGCGGTCATGGATGGGCTGAGTATATCGGCAGCAGCGGGTAGTACCGGCTTCACCGCCGGCCGCCGACGAGGGCGCCCGCCACCTCCTGGATCGCGGCTTCGAGAAGCTCCACGCTCACCGGCTTGGTGAGGTGGCGGGAGAACCCCGCCGCGCGGCTGCGCGCCACGTCCTCCTCCATGCCGTAGCCGGTCAGGGCGATGCCCCGCAGCCCGTAGCGGCGGGACAGCTCGGCCATCAGGTCGAGCCCGCTGCCGTCGGGCAGTCCGATGTCGCTGAGGACGAGATCGATCCCCTCGGGTGCCAGCGCGGTCATCTCGGCCGCGCGCAGCCCCTCCGCCACGTCGCGGGCCACCGTCACCCGCCGTCCGGTGGAACGGAGCAGCTCAGCCATGGCCTCGGCCGTGTCCGGGTGATCCTCCACGAGGAGGATGTGCAGCGGCCGTTCGGGCGTGGGGACGGGCTGCGCTTCAGCTCTTCCCACCGGGACGGCCTCCGGAGCGATCGGCTCGCCCACGGGCAGCCGGACCGTGAACGTGGCTCCCCGGCTCCTCCCCTCGCTGGCGGCGGTGATCCGGCCGCAATGAAGCTGGACGATCTTTTCCGTGATCGCGAGCCCGAGCCCCAGCCCGCCGAACTGCCGCGTGATGGCTCGCTGTCCCTGCTCGAAGGCGTCGAAGATGCGCGGCATCAGCTCCGGTCCGATGCCGATGCCGGTGTCGGAGACCTCGGCCACCATCTCGTGATCCTCGCACCAGGCGCGGATGCGGATCGTCCCCTCGGGAGGGGTGAACTTGCGGGCGTTGCTGAGCAGGTTCCAGAAGACCTGGGTCAGGCGGGGCGCGTCGGCCTGGAGCCGTAGGGCGCCCTCCGCGAGATCCATCACCACCCGGGGTCCGGGGGTGTCCGGACTTCCCGACGCTTCGAGAGCCTGGGTCAGTACCTGCCGCAGATCGGTGGGAGCGCAGTGCAGCTCCAGCTTGCCCTGGGAGATGCGCGTCACGTCCAGCAGGTCGTCGATGATCCGCGCTTCCAGCTCCACGTTGCGGCGGATGGTGGCCAGACCGTCGCGCACGGTCCGGGGCAGGGGGTATGGCCCTGCCGTGCTGGAGATCGACTCCAGGCGCGAGAGGATCGCCAG
>JANOCF010000302.1:0-2760 GCA_031412055.1 Holophagales bacterium
TACAGAAACTCACCAACGGCGAGCTTGAGGGTGAGCTCGAGAAGGTTGGGGCAGGTAATGCTGGGGGCGGCACGGGTGACATTTGCTCCAACGTCAACTGTACCAACAACGCTGCTTGCTAAGCATCAACCCAAGCTCCCTAGTTATCGGCCCCTGCGGGGCACCCAACAGAGGCAGGGTTGAGGTCTCCGCTCAGCGGATCATCCGGCGGATCTGGTCCACGTAGACGTCGGCCCGGCGCTCCGCCATCAGGTCGAAGACGAGCATGAGGCTGGCCTGGAGGGCGAGGCCGAGCGAGGCGGCGTGGAGCGCCGGGCGGTCTCGCCACAGCAACATTCCCACCGCGCCGGCGGCCAGCAGCAGGATCTCGATCCCCTTGTAGATCAGGAAGCTCCTGCGGACCGTCTGCATCCGTGGGATCTCGGCCTTGGCATAGGCTCCCGGGTCCTTGGCGAGCAGGGCGTGGAGGTCCTTCACCTGGCGGTCGGTCCGGGAGAAGACCGTCCAGCCGACTATGAGCTGGATGAGGGCCACCGCCACCAGCGAATACCCCATGGCGCGCTGCGGGCTTCCCGTGAGCCAGAGAAAGATCGAGCTGCCGATGGCCGCCCCGCCGACCATGAGGAAGAAAAGGCTCTCCCGCTTCTCGCCGGAGAAGTAGGAGATCAATGCCACGTGCATCTCGTTGACCGGGTCCATGCCCCGATTCTAGGACGGTTCGAACAGGCCGTGGAAGGAGAGCGGCAGAATGCAGCCCGCGCGCAGGACGGCACGGGGACCGTCCGCGACCCGGAAGGCGTCGAAGATCGCGAAGGTGCTCTCCCCGCGGTCCGCATCGAAGAGCGGCACGAGAATGCGACCCTCGGCAAACGCGGGCTCCCCGGCGAGGTACACGCCCGGCGGAGACTGCCAGACTTCCACGTCTTCGGACGCCCACCGCACGTGCGCGAGCTGGTCGAAGAACTTCCGGCCCGGCCGGCCCGTGGCCGAGATGCCGAGGATCCAGGCATCGTGGTACGGCAGCCCCGCGCGCTCGGGGTCGATGGCCGCGAAGTCCGGCGCAAACCGGTAGTCGATCTCGCGCCGGCCGACTAACTCGCCGCTCCGCAGGTCCACGGTCAATCGCACCGGCCGGCCCTCGGCCACGGAGGGGAACAGGTCCGGTATCTTGTACTGGTCGTAGACAGGCTGGTCCAGCTCAAGCACGTCGACCACAAGCCTGTCCTCCCCCACCTCGAAGGCGTTGATCGAGTGGAGCGAGTAGCGCTCGCCGACCGGCACGCGGGCCACCTCCTCGCCGGTCTCCCGGGACACGACGAGCAGTTGGCTGCCAAGCCCGGGCTCCCAGCGCAGGGCATCCATCACCGGTTGGCCCTTCACCACCAGGGTCTCCATGTCGAGCAGGTACGGGCTGAGATAGAAGGCCGCGTGCGCCTGGCTCAAGGCGAAGTCGTGGATCGAGCAGGGCCAGGGGAGCGGCACGCGGCGGCGCCACATCAGGCGGCCGTCCTTCCCGAAGCGGTAGAAGTGGAGCTGCGGCGCTCCGGCCGCGAAGGAGACTCCGAAGTTGAACAGCTCGCCGGTCGCCGGGTCGATCTTGGCGTGAGCGGCGAACGGCGCGAGCGGTCCCAGGTCGCCGCCGAAGCGGTACTCCCCTTTCGTCTCCAGGGTGACGGGGTCGAGCTCCCAAGGCAGCCCCTGCTCACCGAACGCCAGAAGCGTCCCCCGGTAAGGGAAGACGCTGACGTTGACCGGCGACTCCAGGCCGATGCCGCCGCGCCGCAGCCGGTCGCCCTCGAAGGCGGTGCCGAAGGCCCGGAACAGCGGCTTGCCTGCCTCCTCCTCGGCACGCCATTTGTCGCCGCGGACGTAGCGGCAGGTGAGATGCGCGCCCTCGGGACCGAAGCGGAGGGCGGTGATCATGCCGTCGCCGTCGAGCCAGTGGCCGTAGCGGAGGTCTCCGCGCTGGAACCGGCCGGGACCGTTCAGGTAGTAGGTGCCGCGCAGCGAGCGCGGCACCTCCCCTTCGATCGTCTCGACCCGGCAGCAGCGCTCCTCCGGCACCGAGTCGAAGGCGCGGTCCAGGCCGGGAGCGTGATCGTTCATCGGGCGCTTCCGGCCGCCATCTCCATCATCGGCTCCTCACTATCGCCGATACCGCCGGCATCCATCGCATCGCGGAACCGGTCGACCGGCGGCGCGGCGAGCTTCCAGACCTGCTTCGGCATCCGGGGACTGGCGGCCCAGCGCTGCCGGATCTCCTCGGGATCGAACTGCAGGGCGGCCAGGTCTATGCCTTGGACGAAGGGCGCGCTGTCCACCACGTCCGGGTCGCCCGTCACGGCGGCGCAGACGTGGGCGACGATGCGCCGCGCCAGCTCCTCCAGGTTCTGGAGCTGCACGTCGAGGATGTCCCGGGCCTCGTCGTGGCGGACCCCCACGCGGTAGAAGCAGGACTCGGCGGCCTTCAGGGCTTCGAGCTCAGTGAAGTCGAAGAACACCGGCTCGGCGGAGAGAACCAGCCCCTGCTCCTTCTTCCAGCGGTAGTAGCCGGCCAGGAAGGTCAGGATGGTGCGGTTCCAGGGGCCGAGCTTCGCGTAGCGGCGCAGATAGCCGGGCAGGAAGGACTGGTCGGTCATCAGGTCGTTGATGAACGGAAAGACCAGGAAGGCGAAGTAGATGGTCAGCTCCCAGGTGTAGCGCAGGGAGAACGCCTCCTGGTCGCCGAGCATCTCGTAGCCGACTTCGAAGCCGGGCACG
>JANOCF010000303.1:0-1908 GCA_031412055.1 Holophagales bacterium
CGAGCTGATATACGTCGGACGCCGTGGTGACGGGCTGGTTGCGCACCTGCTCGGGGCTGGCGTAATCCGGGGTGAGCCAGCGCGCCAGGGTCCGCGTCGGCGCCGAGGCCGAGGCGTCCGGGCCGACTGGCATGGCGATGCCGAAATCAAGCAGCTTGACGGCGCCATCCTCACCGACCAGGACGTTCGAAGGCTTGATGTCGCGGTGCACCACGAGATTGCGATGAGCGTGGGCCACGGCGCGGGCGACGCGGACGAAGAGGCGAAGCCGCTCGTCGATGGACGCTCCTCGGCGGTTGCAGCAACGATCGATGGACTCGCCTTCCACCAGCTCCATCACCAGGAAGGGACGGTCCTCGTCATCCACGCCGCCGTCCAGCAGGCGGGCGATGTCCGGATGGTTGAGGCCGGCGAGGATCTGCCGCTCCCGGTGGAAGCGCCGTCGCCCCGCTTCGTCGCTGGTCTCCCAGGACAGCCGCTTGAGCGCCGCGCGCTGGCGGTAGGCGCCGTCGGCGCGTTCGGCCAGATGGACGACCGACATGCCGCCGCGGCCGATCTCGTGCGCCACGCGCCACGCGCCGAATCGCTTCCCGGCAGGGCTGGACTCCGGCCTCTTGTCGCGCCAGCGCAGGATCCCGCCGCCGACGAGCTGTTCGACGCCGCGGTCGAACGTCGTCCTCTCGTCCGTGGCGAAGACCAGCAGCTCCTCGACGTCCGCGGCGAGCGCCCGGTCCTCGAGCTTGAGCGCGGCGACGAATTCCGACCGCGCCGCTCCTTCGAGCTCCAGCGCCATGGCCAGCGCGCCGTCGATCTGCGAGCGATTCGCGTGCCTCACCCGGACATCTCCTTGCGCAGCCAGGCGCGTGCCCGTTGCCAGTCACGTTCCACGGTGCGCAGCGACACGCCGAGCACGGCCGCCGTCTCCGCCTGGCTGAGCCCCGCGAAGAGGCGGCATTCGGCGACCTGGCAGAGGCGCGGATCGATCGCGGCCAGTGTCTCGAAACCCCGCTCCAGATCGAGCAGGGTGGCCGCGGACGTCTCGCTCCCCCCGGCCGCGATCTCGTCCATTTCAATGTCGACGCGCACCTGCTCCCTGCCGCGTTTTTGCGCCAGGGAGAAGCGGCAGGAGTCGACAAGGACTCGCCGCATGGCCCGGGCGGCGATGGCGAGGAAATGGTTGCGGTCCTGCCAGTCCGGAGCCTGCTCCGCGCGCATCCTCAGATACGTTTCGTGCAGGAGGACGGTAGGGCTGAGCGTAATCGGCTGGCCTCTGCGCATCCGGCCGTTCGCCAGCCGCCGAAGCTCCTGATAGAGCATGCCGACGAGCCGGTCGAACGCCGCGAGATCGCCTTCGCGGTGAGCCCGGAGAAGAAGTGTGATATCTCCAACCACACCCCTTAGGCGCAGACCGGCCCGAGTTCGTTACCCGTGTCTCCCCTGGTCAGTGGGGCGTAAAGCCGGCTTCCCTGGGTCTCCGTTATCCTATCTTCAAAGGCTCGGCGACCTTGTACTTGGATGTCATCCAGAAGAAGACGCGGTCTACGCCAAGGGCGGCGATCGAGGCTTGTCAGCGCCGACTTGCCGACTATGACCGAATTGCCTAAGGAGCGGCCGTCATGGACAAGAAGAAGAGAGCTCGGCTTGAGGCTCAAGGATGGAGGGTCGGTTCGGCCGAGGAGTTTCTCGGCCTGAATCCTGAGGAGACGGCGTATGTCGAGCTTCGGTTGAAACTCGGCGATGCAGTTCGAGAGTTTCGGAAGAAGAGGCACCTGACGCAGGTTCAGCTTGCCGAGTTGCTCGCCTCCAGCCAGAGCCGCGTGGCCAAGATTGAAGGCGCCGATGAGTCGGTGTCTCTAGACCTCCTCATCCGCTCGCTTCTCGCGTTAGGCGCCACTCATCAGGATCTCG
>JANOCF010000304.1:0-9157 GCA_031412055.1 Holophagales bacterium
CTCCATTTCGCCACCGCCCAGGGCGGCGGCAGCGAGGGCGACGCGCTGGCAACGTCCCTCGTCCCGCTCGGGATCACCAGGGGTGGAGTGCTCTCGTTCGGGAGCGTCAGCAACCCCGAGGTGCTGGTCAAGGTCCTCGACGGCTGCGCGGTCAATAACAGCTGGTGGGTCTTCTCCACCGGCCTGACCAACGTCGGCGTCACCCTGACGGTGGAGGACCTGGCCGCAGCCAGTTCCAGCTACAGGGTCAGGACCTACACCCACCCGGCCGGCAGCACCTACGAGCCGCGGCTCGACACCTCGGCCTTCGCCACCTGCGCGGCAGAGACCGTGCTCCAGGGCGTCTCCTCGGCCCGCGCCGGCTTCCCGGTCCTGGTCCCCACCCGGACCTCTGACAACACGGTCGGTTCCTGCGACCACGACTGCTCCCTGCGCGACGCCGTGGCCACGGCCAATGCCCGGCAGGGGCTCGACGTGATCGTCCTCAAGCCCGGCACCTACACCCTCGGCCCGCAGGGAGCCGGAGAGGACCTGGCGGCCACCGGAGACCTGGACATCACCGACCACCTCCTGATCCTGGGCGCCGGAGCGGACAGGACCGTGATCGGCGGCGGCGGCGACGACCGGGTCCTGGACGTGATCGGCTTCCTGCAATCGAGCCTGGAGATCCATGGCGTGACCATCCGCAACGGCCGCGCGGACTCTGACGGAGGCGGGATCCGCAGCGCCGGCGCCGTCCTCCTGAAGGGGTGCCATGTCACCGGCAACCGGGCGGCCGGCGACGGCGGCGGCGTCTTCGGCTTCACCTTTCTGGCGCGGGACACCACGATCTCGGACAACGAGGCCGTCAACGGGGGAGGCGCCAACGTGTTCGGCTTCGTGGAGCTGACCAACGTCACCGTCTCCGGCAACCGCGCGACGCAGACGGCGGGAGGTCTCCGCCTCTTTTCCTCCAGCACCCGGATCGCCCACACCACCATCACCGGCAACAGCGCCATGGACGTCGGCGGGATCTTTCGCCTCACCGACGAGACGTGCCCCTTCGTCTGCGAGGAGTACTCCATGACTCACTCGGTGGTGGCCGGCAACTCCGGTGGCAACGCGCCGGACTGCGCCATCGAAGCGCCGTTCAACAGCGACGGCGGGTACAACGTCTTCGGAGCTGGCGAGAGCTGCAACGCCGGGAACACCGACCGGGCGGGCACCCGCCACAACCCCCTGGACGCGCGCCTGGCGCCCCTGAGTAACCTTGGAGGGCCGACGCCGACGCACGGCCTGGAAGGAGGCAGCCCGGCTCTCGATATCGGTGGACCCGGCTCCCTCGCGCTGGACCAGCGCGGCCGGCCACGCCCTCAGGACGGCGACCGCAACGGCACGGTTGCGTGCGATGCAGGCGCCTTCGAGCTGGGACGTCTTTGTGAGGAGGGCGGCAACGCTCTCTGTCTGGGCGACCGGTTCCGAGTCACTGTCCAATGGAGCACTACCCAGGGAGCGCAGGGGACGGGCCAGCCTCACCCCCTGACCCAGGACACGGGAAGCTTCTGGTTCTTCGACCCCGCCAACCTGGAGCTGACCCTCAAGGTCCTGGACGGCTGCACCGTCAACGATCGCTACTGGGTCTTCCTCAGCGGCTTGACCGACGTGGTGGTGCGGATCGATGTTCAGGACATCGTCACCGGAGTCACGAAGACCTACACCCATGACGGCAAGGGACCGTTCGCGACCCGTCTGGACACAGATGCCTTCGCTTGCCCCTGACAGCATGGGACGGACAGCTTGGACGCGGGGAGCGGGCAAAGCGTAAGAAGGATTGGCAAACGCTGCAGCGCCCGGACATATTCCCGACAAGCTCGACAAGGAGATCGGTCCCATGAAACGCACACATCTTCTCTTCACGGCAGCCTTGACGCTGCTTCCGGTGATCCCGGCCCAAGCCGCGGTGTTCACCGTGTCCAAGACCGCCGACACCGCGGACGGCACCTGCGACAGCGACTGCTCCCTGCGCGAGGCCGTGATCGCGGCCAACGCCCACGACGGGTTCGACGCCATCCTCCTGGAGCAAGGCGCCTACCGGCTCACGCTGGCGGGAGCCGGAGAGGACCTCGGCGCGACCGGCGACCTCGACATCCGCGACGAGCTCACAATCGTCGGCAACGACGGCGCCACGAGCACCTTCATCGAAGGCAGCTTCGACAATCCCGGCTCCGGCTGGAACGACCGGGTGATCGACGTGCTCGCCGATGGCCACCTCGAGCTCCAGGGGGTCACGGTCCGCTACGGCCGGATCGCCGCCCAGCCGGGCGGCGCCGGCATCCGCGTGGCGGGCGAGCTGCACCTCTCCCACGGCGTCGTGAGCAGCAACAGCGCCTCGGGCAGCACCGGCGGCGGCATCTACGTCGAAGGACAGGACGCGGTGGCAAACGTCGTCCAGAGCACGATCCACGGCAACCAGGCCAACTCGGGCGGCGGCGCCTACATCGCGAGCACGGCGGGCGCGGGAGGCACCCTCAACCTGACCAACTCCACGGTCGCCAACAACGCCGCGACCGCCGGCTCGGGCGGCGGCCTCTACTTCGGCGAAAACGCCGGAGGGACCGTCTCCAACTCGACGATCGCCCGGAACTCCTCCACGCAGAAGGGCGGCGGCATCTTCAAGGAGAGCGCGCCGTTCACCGCCATCGCCAGCCCGGTCCTCCGCAACACGATCCTGGCGGGCAATCTCGCGACCGCGGCCGACTGGGACTGCTCGGGCCCGGTGGACTCCGCCGGCCACAACCTGCTCGGCGACGGCACCGCCTGCATCGACTTCGGCCCCGGCAGCGGGGATCTCGAAGGGACTGCCGCCAGCCGGCTCGACCCGAAGCTGTCCAACCTGACCGAGCTCGGGGGTCCCACCCCGACGCTCGGTCTCCTCGCCGGCAGCCCGGCCCTGAACAAGGGAGAGGACTGCGAAGCCGAGGACCAGCGGGGCGCCGACCGGCCCGCGGCCTGCGACATCGGGGCCTTCGAGGTCACCAGCCAGTGCGTGAGCGGCGGCGCCACCCTCTGCCTCAACGACGGCCGCTTCCAGATCCAGGCCACCTGGCAGACGAACCGGTCGAACGGCACCGGCAAGGGGGTCCAGCTCACCGACGAGTCCGGCTACGTCTGGTTCTTCGACCCAACCAACGTCGAGCTGACCATCAAGGTCCTGGACGGCTGCACCGTCAACTCGCGCTACTGGGTCTTCGTCAGCGGCCTTACCAACGTCGGCGTCCAGGTCACGGTCACCGACACCAAAACGGGCGCGGTCAAGACCTACAACAACCCGATCAACAAGACGTTCGCGCCCATCCTCGACACCAGCGCGTTCAGCACCTGCCCGTAAGCCGTACCCCGGGATGGGAGGGGCCACCGCCTCTCCCATCTGCGGTATCCTCGGTCTGTTATGGAAACGACGGCTACCGCACCACCCCCAGTCTCCACGCCTTCGGCCGCCGACGAGAAGACCCTCGAGGCGTTCCGCCGGCTCGGATATCTATACTCCGACCTCGACCCGCTGAGCCGGCTGACGCCGGAGCCCGAGGAGCTTCTCGGGCAGGCCGACCCGGCCACGGCGGTCCAGGCCCGCCGCTGGTACTGCGGCCCCATCGGGGTCGAGTTCATGCATATCGACGACGAGAAGAGGCGCCTCTGGCTCCAGGAGCGCATGGAGATCCCGGAGACGCCAGAGCCTCCGCCGACCGACCGCTCCCGCATCCTCGACCTGTTGATCCGCGGCGAGAGCTTCGAGCAGATGCTCCAGTCGCGCTATCTCGGCACCAAGCGCTTCTCCATCGAGGGCATCGAGTCGCTCCTCCCCCTGCTGGACGAGATGCTGGAGACCGCCTGCGAGCGCGAAGCCCGGCAGGTCGTGCTCGCCATGAGCCACCGCGGCCGGCTCAACGTCATGGTTCACACCGTCGGCGCGAAAGTGTCCGAGATCTTCGCGGGCTTCGAGGATGTCGACCCGCGCAGCATCCTGGGCGGCGGCGACGTCAAGTACCACATGGGCGCGACCGGCGACTTCAAGGGCCGCTGCGGACACACGGTCAACATCCACCTGGTCTCCAACCCCAGCCACCTGGAGGCCGTCGACCCGGTGGCCGTGGGCCGCGTCCGCGCCAAGCAGACGCGCCTGGGCGACCAGGAGCGCCAGCGGGTCTTCCCGATCATCCTGCACGGCGACGCGGCCTTCGCGGGCCAGGGCATCCTCGCCGAGACGCTGAACTTCGCCGGGCTGCCCGGCTACGACGTGGGCGGCACCATCCACGTGATCGTCAACAACCTGATCGGCTTCACCACCGAGCCCAAGAGCCTGCACGGCTCGCGCTTCGCCTCGTCCGTGGCCCGCCGGCTGCCGATCCCCATCTTCCACGTCAACGGCGAGGACCCCGACGCCGTCGCCCGGGTGGCCCGGATGGCGATCGAGTACCGCCACACGTTCCAGGACGACGTGGTGGTCGACCTGATCGGCTACCGCCGCCACGGCCACAGCGAGGTGGACGACCCCACCATCACCCAGCCGCTCCTCTACAAGAAGATCGCGGCGCACCCGCCGATCTGGAAGATCTTCGCCAAGGCGACCGGCGTCCCCCAGGATGACCTCGACCGCCGGGTGGCCGCGGTGAAGGCGGACCTGGAGGCCGCGCACCAGGAGGCTTCGCGGATCGAGAAGAAGCCGACGCTGCGCACGATGCCTCCCTACTGGGACCCGTTCGTGGGCGGCCGGTACAAGCCCGAGTACGAAGTCCCGACCGGGGTTCCGGCGGAGCAGGTCGCGGAGCTGACGAAGACGCTCACCTCGTGGCCCGAGAGCTTCCACATCCACGAGAAGATCCGCAAGCTGCTGGAGCAGCGGGCGGAGATGGGCACGGGCAAGCGCCCGCTGGACTACGGCATGGCCGAGGCCGTGGCCTTCGCCTCGCTGGTCCGCCAGGGGATCCCGGTCCGGATGACCGGCCAGGACACCCGGCGCGGCACGTTCAACCACCGGCACTCGGTGATGATCGACGTCGAAAACGGCGAGGAGTACATGCCGCTGACGCAGGTGGAAGGGGCGTGGATCGAGATCTACGACTCGTTCCTGTCCGAGCAGGCCGTGCTCGGCTTCGAGTACGGCTTCAGCCGCGACTACCCCGAGGCGCTGGTGCTCTGGGAGGCGCAGTTCGGCGACTTCGCGAACGGCGCGCAGATCATCATCGACCAGTTCGTCACCGCGGGCGAGGACAAGTGGGGGCTGCTCTCCGGAGTGGTCATGCTCCTGCCGCACGGCTACGAGGGGCAGGGTCCCGAGCACTCCAGCGCCCGCATGGAGCGCTACCTCCAGCTCTGCGGCGAAGACAACATCCAGGTCTGCCAGCCGTCCACGGCCGCGCAGTACTTCCACCTGCTCCGCCGGCAGGCGCTGCGGCAGTGGCGCAAGCCGCTCATCGTGATGACCCCGAAGAGCATGCTGCGCCACAAGGACTCGGCGTCCGCGGTGGCCGAGCTGGCCCGCGACCGCTTCCTGAACGTGGTCCCCGACACCCAGGTGCAGGACGCCCGGCGGCTGCTGCTCTGCACGGGCAAGATCGGGCACGAGCTGAGACGGGAGCGCGACAAGCGCAAGGACACGACCACGGCCGTGGTCCTCCTCGACCAGCTCTACCCCTTCCCGGAGGCCGAGCTGAGAGCCGTCCTGGAGGGCTACCCCAACCTGCGCGACATCCAGTGGGTGCAGGAGGAGCCGGCCAACATGGGCGCGATGTTCTTCGTGCAGCCGCGCATCGAGCGCCTGGCGGGCAGGACCATCCGGACGCTCAAGCGCTCGGCCAGCGGCAGCCCGGCCACGGGCTCGGCCAAAGCCCACGCCATGGAGCAGCAGAGGCTCCTCACCTTGGCGTTCTCGATCGGCGCTTGAAACCCCGGGATCTCCAGCTCCTCGTCTAGAACAAAAACCTGCGAGCCCCGCCGATACGGAACCAGCGGTATCCGTACGGCGGGAGCTCGATCTCCCGGTCCCTCTCCAGCAGGTCGTAGGGATGGTCCCCCAGAAGCTCGACCAGCGGCTCCGTCTCACCGTCCTTGTGGGGAAGATGGACCCGGACGCAACGGTCCGACAGATTGTGCACGGCGAGGACCGCGCCTCCGCTCCAGTCGCAGCGATGGGCAAAGATCGCGGGATCGCCCGTCTCCAGGATCTCGCACGTCCCCCAGCCTAGCTCCGGGCACTGTTTGCGGGTGGTGATCAGGCGCTCCATCCAGTGGAGCAGCGATCCGGGATCGCGGTGCTGCTCCTCCACGTTGACCCCGGAGAGGTAGCCGAACGGTCCTTCCGTGATCGGAGGGCGCAGCAGTTTCTCCGCCGTGGAGAAGCCGCCGTTGCGCTCCCGCGACCACTGCATCACCGTGCGCACGCTCTCCCGCTCAGGCTGGGACAGGTCGTCGCCCATCCCGATCTCCTCGCCATAGCGCAGCACCGGCGTGCCGGGCAGACTGAAGATCAGGCTGTAGGCCAGCTCGACGCGCCGGCGGTCGCCGCCGAGCATCGGGGGCAGGCGCCGGCGGATACCCCGCTCGTAGAGCTGCATGCCGGGATCGGGGGCGAACCGGGCGAAGGTCTCCTGCCGCTCCTCCGGGGAGAGTCGGCCGAGGTCGAGCTCGTCGTGGTTGCGCACGAAGTTGGCCCACTGCCCGGTCGGGGGGAGCGGCGGGATCATCCCGAACCCCCGGACCAGCGGCTCGGCCTCCTGGCGCGCCAGGGCCAGGAAGTAGTACTGGTTCACCAGGAAGTTGAAGAGCATGTGAAGGCGGGCGCCGTCGCCGAAGTACATCGCCATCTTCTCCCGCTCCACGTTGGCCTCGGCCAGGAGGATGGCGTCGCCCCGCCGCCAGGAGAGGAAGTCGCGGAACTCCCGCAGGTAGGAGTACTGGTCCTCGCCCGTCCCATGGGCCTCCTTCATCTCGATGAGGAAGGGCGCGGCGTCGAGCCGGAAGCCGGAGACTCCCAGCTCCAGCCAGAAGCCCATGATCCGGCAGATCTCCTCCCGCACGGCCGGGTTGGAGATGTTGAGGTCGGGCTGGTGGGCGTAGAACCGGTGGTAGTAGTAGGCGCCGGCCTCGTCGTCCCAGGTCCAGATGGAATCCTGGTAACCAGGGAAGACCATGCCCTCGTGGGCGTCGGCCGGGAGGACGTCGGACCAGACGTAGAAATCGCGGTACGGCGAGCTCCTGTCGCGGCGGGCAGCCTGGAACCAGGAGTGCTGGTTCGAGGTGTGGTTGACCACGAGGTCGAGCATCACCCGCATGCCGCGCTCCCGCGCCCGGTGCATGAATTCGACGAAGTCGCCCAGGGTGCCCAGGCGGGGGTCGACCGCGTAGTAGTCCGAGACGTCGTAGCCGTTGTCGAGGTTGGGCGTCGGATAGATCGGCAGCAGCCAGAGGCAGTTCACCCCGAGGCTGGAGAGGTAGTCCAGGCGCTCGCCGAGGCCGCGGAAGTCGCCGATGCCGTCGCCGTTTGAATCCTGGAACGTCTCCACGTCCAGGGAGTAGATGACCGCGTCCTTGTACCAGAGATCGATCACGTACGCCTCCCTCTTCCGGCTGAGGCAAGATGCGCGCCATCGAGTTGCGGTACCTTATGCCCGCAATATTGGCGCGCAATAGGGAGGAGGAAACATGAGTGAAGTTCAGAGGATCGACGACCAGCTCTACCGCGGATTCGAGGGCGACACCTGGCACGGCCCCTCGCTGATGGCCGCTCTGGACGGAGTGGACGCGGCCACGGCGGCGGCCCGGCCCATCCCGGAAGCGCACTCCATCTGGGAGCTGGTGCTCCACCTGACCGTCTGGCTGGACATTCCGAAGCGCCGGCTTGAGCACATGCGGGCGATCGAAGCTACCCCGGAACAGGACTGGCAGTCTGTCACGGACACGAGCGAAGAGGCGTGGAGCGAAGCGCTGGAGCGGCTACGGCAGACCTATCAAAGCTTTCGGGACCTGCTGGCGACTCTGGACGAGGGCCGGATCGAGGAGACGTCACCAGGCAGAGACTATCCGGTGTACGTGATGATCCACGGCACAGTGCAGCACCTGGCCTACCACAGCGGCCAGATCGCGCTGCTTAAGAAGGCTCAGTCTCGGTGACGCCCGGAAACTCCAGGACGTAGCCGGATCCGAAGGCACGGGAGGGAGTCCAGGCACCGGGCGGAATCTTTTCCTGCGCTGCCCGCTCGGCACTCTCCACGGCGGACACCGCCGTGAAGTGGTACGCCTCAGGGGTAGTCAGCGTAGCAGTGACGGACCGCCCGGCCGCGTTGCGGACCTCTCCCCAGAGCTCGACCCGGGCTGTCCGCCGGATCTCCTCGGACGGTCCGGTGACCCGCTTCTCCACCCGTCTCTGCAGGAACCGCTTGAGCGGCCCCCAGCCGAGGAGCGGCAGGAAGGGTCCTGCGCGGCGCATCCGGAGGATCGACTTCCGCGGCGTCCCCGTATAGACGCGGATGTTCGGAATGCCGGTCGACCACCAGGCGGTCGAGACGTCTCCCCAGGGGATGGTCATGGCCCAGCGCCGGCCGCCCGGGAAGTCGATCTCCCGCGAGTCAAAGGCGAGCGGGACCGGCACGATCGTGCCGCCCTTCCGAATCGCGCCGGCATTGGGGAAGCTCTCGATCATGGTCTTCATCGTCCCCCGGCTGATGGCGCCGCGGGTAGAGGCGAAGGCCAGAACCAGCTCGGTCGCGTCCGGCAGGGCTTCGGCCAGCCGGGCGGCCAGGCAGTCGGTGGGCACCACGTCGAAGCCCACGCCCGGAAGCAGCGCGATTCCCGCCTCCTGGGCCGCATCTCCCCGGGAGAGCACCTTCTCGAAGACCGAGATCTCGCCGGTGATGTCCAGGTAGTGCACCTTGGAAGCCAGGCAGGCCGTGACCATCGCGCGGCTGGTGAGGACGAACGGTCCCGCGCAGTGGAGCACGGCCGACACCCCTTCCAACCCTTTTGCCAGCGCCGAGGGGTCGCCCAGGGAAAAAGCGCGATGAGAAAGGCCCAGCTCCGACCCGAGTGCTCCGACCGCGGCCGAGTTGCGGCCGGCGAGGATCGGCTTCAGACCCCGCCGGGCCGCCTCGCGGGCGGCCAGCTCACCGGTATAACCATTGGCTCC
>JANOCF010000305.1:0-2830 GCA_031412055.1 Holophagales bacterium
GAGGTCGTGGTCAACAACGCCTCCGAGGGCGAGCTGCAGGGACAGGTGACCCTGGACATCCTCGACCCGGAGACCGAGAAGAGCCTGCTCGCGGACTTCGGGCTCGATCCGTCCAAGGCCCGCGCCGCCTTCACGGTTGCGGCCGGAGGCGGCACCAGCGTGACCTTCCCTGTCATCACCCCGCGCCGGGTTGGCCCCGTGGCCTTCAAGGTGACAGCGGTAGCTGGGGAGCTGAGCGATGGCGAGCTGCGCCCGCTGCCGGTTCTCCCCTCTCGCATGCACCTCGCCCAGTCGCGCTTCGCGGCGCTGACCGGTGCGGGGAGCAAGGAGCTCCGCTTCGAGGACCTGGCCCGGAACGACGACCCCACGCGCATCGACGAGCAGATGGTCGTCACCCTGGACGCCCAGCTCTTCTACGGCGTGCTGGAGGCGCTGCCCTACCTGGCGCAGTACCCGTACGAATGCACCGAGCAGACGCTCAACCGCTTCCTCTCGACCGGCATCGCGTCGAGCCTGTTCGACAAGTACCCGGCGGTCGCCGCGATGGCGAAGGAGATGTCCAAGCGGGAGACCCGCTACGAGACGTGGGACTCGACCGACCCCAACCGCAGGATGGCCCTGGAGGAGACCCCCTGGCTGCAGATCTCCCAGGGCGGCCCCGAAGAGGACTCCGGGCTCATCAAGGTCCTCGATCCCCGGGTGTCCCGCGCCCAGCGCGACGAGGCACTCGCCAAGCTCCGGCAGGCCCAGCTCTCGGACGGCGGCTTCCCCTGGTTCCCGGGCGGCCAGGCGTCGCCCTACATGACCCTCTACATCCTCTACGGCTTCGCCAAGGCCGCGGAGTTCGGCGTCGAGGTGCCGCGCGACATGGTCGAGCGGGGGTGGAGCTGGGTGGCGAGGTGGTATCGCACCGAAGAAGAGCCCCGGCTGGCCAGCAAGACCTGGAACCGCGAGCTCCTGGTCTTCCTCAACTACGCGGCCACGGCCTACCCCGACCCTTCATGGATAGGGACGGAGGCGCTCACGGCGGAAGAGAGGAAGAAGATCCTGGACCTCACCTTCGCCGAGTGGAAGAGCCTGTCCGGGTACCCACGCGCCCTGCTCGCCCTCACCCTGAAGCGGATGGGCCGGCCGGCCAACGCCAAGCTCGTCTTCGACAGCATCCTGGACCGCTCGCGGACCACTCCCGAGGAGGGCACCTTCTGGGCGCCCGAGGAGCACGCCTGGCTCTGGTACAACGACCGGATCGAGACCCACGCCTTTGTGCTGCTGGCGATGATGGAGATCACGCCCGAGGACCCGCGCCGGCACGGCTTGGTGCAGTGGCTCTTCCTGAACAAGCAGCTCAACCACTGGCGCTCCACCCGCGCCACCGCCGAGGTGATCTACGCCCTGGTGCACTACCTGGAGAAGGAGGGGCAGCTCGGAGTCAGAGAGGAGGCCACCATCCAGATCGCGGGCCAGCGGACGACCTTCACCTTCGATCCCGCCCGCTATACGGGCAAGCACAACCAGGTGGTCGTGCCCGGCGAGAAGCTCGACCCGGCCACCGCCTCCACCGTGGTGGTGGAGAAGTCGAGCCCGGGCCTGATGTTCGCCTCGGCCACCTGGCACTTCTCGACCGACCAGCTCCCCAAGGAGGCCCGGGGAGACCTCTTCGGCGTGACCCGGCGCTACTTCCTGCGCTCGCTACGCTCGGACACCGACAAGGAGGTCGTGCTCAAGCCGCTGCAGGAGGGCACGGTGCTCCAGCCCGGCGACGAGGTGGAGGTCCATCTGGCCATCACCGCCCGCTCGCCGGCGGAGTTCGTCCACCTGCGCGACCCGCGGCCGGCCGGGCTGGAGCCCGACGGCGCCCGCTCCGGGTACAAGTGGGAGATGTTCTCCCTCGGCTACTACGAGGAGACGCGGGACAGCGGCACCAACTTCTTCTTCGACTGGCTGCCGGCCGGCGAGTACACCCTCAAGTACCGCGTGCGGGCCAACATGGCGGGTACCTTCCGCGCGGGTCCGGCCACGCTGCAGTCCATGTACGCCCCCGAGTTTACGGCCTACTCGGCGGGGGACGTGCTGACCGTCGCGCCCACGTCGAAGTAGCGATGGTAGGCTTCTCTCTCGAACTCAGAGGGAGAACCCGAACATGAAGAGCTTCCACGGGAGAGGACCGGGCCGGCGCGCAATGGCCTCGGTCCTCTGCGCCACGCTGGCCTTTCCGGCTCTCGCGCAGACAACGCCTAAAGAGACCAAGGAGACGTTCTACGCCCGCGGCTTGGCGGAGGTGGACGCCAATGCCCGCATCAAGCCCAACAAGCGCCGGGCGAAGAACGTCATCCTCTTCGTCGGCGACGGCATGGGGGTGTCAACCATCACCGCCGCCCGCATCCTGGACGGCCAGATGAAGGGGATGTTGGGGGAGGAGAACGACCTGAGCTTCGAGAAGTTCCCCTTCCTCGCCCACTCCAAGACCTACCAGGCCAACCAGCAGACGCCGGACTCGGCGCCGACCATGACCTCCATGGTCACGGGCAGCAAGACCAACGACGGCATGCTCTCCGTGGCCCCGGCCGTGATGGGACCCGACCCGGTGGCCGCGTTGAAGCCGGAGAACCGGCTGCCGACCATCCTGGAGCAGGCCGAAGAGCGGGGCCTGTGGACGGGCGTGGTCTCCACCGCCCGTCTCACCCACGCCACCCCGGCCGCCTGCTACGCCCACTCCCCGAACCGCGATTGGGAGAGCGACGCCAACCTGAGCCCCCAGGCGGTCGAGGCGGGCTATCCCGACATCGCGCGCCAGCTCCTGGACTTCAACGTCCGCGAGACCCGCATGAAC
>JANOCF010000306.1:0-1772 GCA_031412055.1 Holophagales bacterium
ATCGCGGACTGTAGGGGCGCAGCATGCTGCGCCCTCTTCGTCTACTCCGCCGGGTGGCCGAGCATCCCGAACAGCTCTTCCTTCTTCTGCTCCAGCTCCTCGGGCGTCCGTGCTTCCAGCACCAGCCGCAAGAACGGCTCCGTGTTCGACGGGCGGACGTTCGCCCACCAGGTCGGATAGCTGACCGTGATGCCGTCCAGGTAGTCGATCTGGGCGTCGGCGTACTTGCGGGCCAGCTCCTCGATCTTGCCCTGCTTGTCCTCGACCTCGAAGTTGATCTCCTGGCTCTTGGCGTAGCGCTTGAGCGGCTGGACCAGCTCCGAGAGCTTCCTGCCCGACGAGCGCAGCAGGTTCAGGATCTCGACGACCGCCAGGATCGAGCAGTCGGCGTTGAAATGGTCGCGGAAGTAGTAGTGCCCCGCGAGCTCGCCGCCGAAGATGCCTTCCCGCTTGCGCAGGGTGGCCTTCATGAACGAATGGCCGACGCGCTCGCGCACCGGCACGCCGCCCTTCTCCTCGATGTACTCGTGCACCGCGCGGGACGAGCGCAGGTCGTAGAGCACGGCCTTGCCCGGCTCCCGCTCGAGCAGCTCGCCGCCGATCAGGCCCGTCATCAGGTCGCTGCCGACCGGCTCGCCGCGCTCGTCGAGGAAGCCGGCGCGGTCCGCGTCGCCGTCGAAGGCGATGCCGAGGTCGGCGCCGTGCTCGCGGACGGCTTTGACCAGGTCCTGGAGGTTCTCCTCCTTGAGCGGGTTGGCCTCGTGGTTGGGGAAGGAGCCGTCGAGCTCGAAGTAGAGCGGGATCAGCTCGATGTTCATGGCCTCCAGAATGGGCCGGTAGATCGTGCCCATGCCGTTGGCCGCGTCGGCCACGACCCGCAGGCGCTTGCCGTCGCTGTTCCGTAAGAAGGAGAGGACGTGGCTCCGGTACTCCTCGAAGACGTCGCCGCTGCGCACCGTGCCGGGCCGCTCGGCCCTGGGCAGGTCGCCGGACTTGATCTTCTCCTCCATGAGCGCGATGCCGTGGTCGCCGGAGACCGGGCGTGCTCCGTGGCGGCTGCACTTGAAGCCGTTGTACTGCGCGGGGTTGTGGCTGGCCGTGACCTGCACGCCGCCCGCGGCCCGGGTCTGGCCGATCGCGAAGTAGTTCATGGGCGTGGTGGCGAGACCGATGTCCAGAACGTCGAGGCCGGCTTCGGTCAGCCCCTCGATGAGCGCCTTGGCCAGCCCTTCGCCATGGGAGCGCATGTCGCGGCTCACCACCACCGTGTTGCCCAGCGCCCGGTCCTCGGCGTCCAGCACGTGCTGGAAGGCGAGTCCGATCTGGCGGGCGATCTGCTCGTTGATCTGCGTGGGGTAGAGTCCCCGCACGTCATAGGCTTTGAAGATTCCGGCCATGTCTGTTTGGCTCCCAGTTCCTAAGCTTTTTCGACCTGCAGGTTGATCCCGTGCAAAGTCGTATCCCAGTTGGGTCTCTCGGGGGCGTCTTCGCCGGAAAGGCTCACCGCCAGCGTTTCCCCCATGATCCACTCGCGATGAGTCTCGACGGCTGCGCGCATGTCTGGATCTGCCTGGAACCAGACGTGGATGCGGTCTCCATAGTCCAGCCCCTTGTTCTTGCGGGCCTGCTGTACCCAGTGAACGAACTCGCGGGCCTGTCCCTCCTGAATCAGCTCGGGCGTGATGCGGGTATCCAGGGCCACGAGCAGCTCGCGGTCGCCCTGGGTGGCCATACCCTCGCGCTCGACCAGGCGGACTTCCACCTCCTCGGGC
>JANOCF010000307.1:0-2348 GCA_031412055.1 Holophagales bacterium
CTCCCGCGCGAGCTGGACGGCGAAGCTCCCCATGCCGCCGGAAGCACCGCTGATGAGCACCGTCTCCCCTTTTTCCAGCTGGCCCTCGGCCACCAGGTTGGTCCAGGCGGTGAGCGCCGCTTCAGGAAGAGCCGCGCCTTCGGTATAGGAGAGATTGTCGGGAAGGGGCATGAGCTGCCCGGATGGGATAGCCACCTTGGTGGCATGGCCGCCGCCGCCGAGGAGAGCCATCACCCGGGCTCCGGGCTGCCAGAGTCCGGGATTTTCAGCTCCGAGCACCCGGCCGGCGCACTCGAGTCCGGGCACCTCGCTCTCGCCGGGAGGCGGCGGATACTGGCCGCGGAGCTGGAGGACGTCGGCGTGATTGATCCCGGCAGCCTCGACCGCGACCAGGACCTCCCCGGGCCCGGGAACCGGGTCGGGGAGGTCGCCGATGCGCGGCGCGGATTGGCGGGAGTCGTAGAAAGGGAGGATCGCCCGCACGCCCGCTCCGCCCGCTTAGTGGGTTCCGACCGGCCGCGCTTTTGCCGCGATCGGCACCGGCACGGAATCGTCGGTCTCGAAGGGTGTGGCCGGCTTCAGGTCGCTGGCCCGGCGGTCGAGGCCGAGGCTCCCCTCTTCCAGCCAGGCATGCTTGCCGTCCAGCACCTTGAGAGCGACCTTGTACTTGCGGACGTCGTCATTGCTCCACAGGTCCTGGAACAGCTTGACCACGCGGCGCCTGGAGTTGCGGCAGAAGAGATCGGCCAGCTCGACGGCGTTCTCGGCCTCGGGGTGGCCGGCCTCCCGCATGGCGTGGGCGCGGGATACGGTCGAGGCGATGGCGAACAGCTCGTTGGCCACGTCGACCAGGCGGAACAGGAAGGCCTGCTTGTGCTGCAGTTTGGCCTGGTGGACGAGCATGCCGTGGAAGATCTGCCGCGACAGCCGGCGGGTGTTCCGCTCCACGAAGCGCAGGTGCCCGGCGAGCTCGCCGAACTCCTGGTAGCGCGGCCACTGGCCCCAGCCCAGCCAGCGGGTCGGGTACCACGAGGCGTAGAACGCCGACATCGTGGGCAGCTCGGCGAGCTTCTCGGCCACGCTCTTCTCGGGGTCGATCATGGCGCCGGCAACCTGGAGGTGCTTGTCCACGGCCTCGCGGGCCATGAACAGGTGCATGATCTCGCTGGAGCCCTCGAAGATCTTGTTGATGCGGTAGTCCCGCATGACCTGCTCGACCGGGATCGGCTCCTCGCCGCGGTTCTGCAGCGAGCGCGCGGTCTCATAGCCGCGGCCGCCGCGGATCTGCATGGTCTCGTCGACGATCACCCAGGTCCAGTAGCTGTTCCACTCCTTGCAGGCCGCCGCCTCCAGACGGATGTCGTAGCCGCCGCGGTCGGACATCTCGGTCGCGAGGAGAGCGATGGACTCCATGGCGAAGGTGGTGGCGGCCATATCGGCGATCTTGTGGGCGATCGCCTCGTGCTTGCCTACCGGCTTGCCCCACTGGACGCGCTCGGCGGACCACTTGCGGCAGATCTCCAGGCAGAGCTTGGCCGTGCCCACGGAGCCGTTGGGGATCGACAGTCGGCCGTCGTTCAGGGTGGTGAGGGCGATCTTGAGCCCCTTGCCCTCCTGGCCGATCAGGTTCTCGGCGGGCACCCGGACGTTCTTGAAGCTGATGACGGCGTTGGCGAGCGCCCGCAGGCCCATGAAGTGGCAGCGGTGCTCGATCTTGACCCCGGGCATGTTGGTCTCGACCACGAACGCGCTGATCTTCTTGTTCTTGGGATCGGCCGCCATCACCACGAGGAGCTTGGCCAGGGTGCCGTTGGTGCACCAGAGCTTCTCGCCGTTGATGAGGTAGTCGCCCTCGGGGGTCTTCTCGCAGGTCGTCATGAGGCGAGCCGGGTCGGAGCCCACCTGCGCCTCGGTGAGGGCAAAGGCGGAGATATCGCCCTTGGCACAGCGCGGCAGGTACTTCTTCTTGAGCTCGTCGGAGCCGAACAGCTTCAGCGGCTGCGGCACGCCGATCGACTGGTGGGCGGACAGCAGGGCCGAAAGGTTGCCGTCGACGCTCCCCAGCAGGAGCATGACCTTCTGATACTCGGCGTTGGTGAAGCCCAGACCGCCGTACTTAGCGGGGATCTTCATGCCGAACGCGCCCAGCTTGCGCAGGCCGTCGACGACATGCTCGGGGTACTCGCCCGTGACGTCGATCTCGACGGAGTCGACCTGGTCGCGCAGGAACTCTCTCATCGCCCGGTAGAAGGCGGCAAACTCCGGGCGATCCTGCTCGGCGAGCGGGAAGGGATGAATCAGGTCCAGCCGGAAGTTGCCGAGGAACATCTCGCGCAGGAAGCTAGGCT
>JANOCF010000308.1:0-1926 GCA_031412055.1 Holophagales bacterium
GGGGAAAATCCAGCTACGTGGGCTGCATTATTAAATCCGGTCAAAAAGAAAATTGGCCCCTCGAGTCCGCCTTGCAGGACGCCGGCATGGAAATCCGTCTCGATCCCGCCAACGATACCGACACCGAACATCGCGGGCGCATCACCCTGGCTCACGAGGGCTTCCGCAGCCAGGAGGGCTACGGCTCCGACGCCGCCTTGGCGCAGCTCGCCCGCATCCGGAAGCTCGGCGCCAACGCCGTGACCCTCGTCCCGTACGGCTTCACTCGCGCCCCCGAAGAGACCGCTGTCCGCTGGATCGGCAGCGACGAGAGCGACGACCGGATCTCGCGCACCATCCGGGAGGCGCGCCGGCTCGGGCTCCACGTCGTGCTCAAGCCGCAGCTCTGGTCGCGCGGCACCTTCACCGGCCACATCGTCTTCGCGGATAGTGCCGGCAATGCCGGAGATACCGAATTCCGCCGCTGGATGGCCTCTTACCGGCGCTACGTCCTGCACTACGCGCGGCTGGCCGAGCTGGAGCGGGCGGACCTCTTCGTGATCGGCACCGAGCTGGGAGGACTCACCGTGCGGGAGGCGGCCTGGAGAGAGCTGATCCGCGACGTCCGCAAGGTCTACTCCGGCCCCCTGACCTACTCCGCGAACTGGGGCGAGGAGTTCGAGAGGCTCGCCTTCTGGAACGACCTCGACTTCCTGGGCGTCAACTTCTACTACCCCCTGGTCGCGCCGGGAGCCGCACAGGGAGAGATGCCGCGAGCCGGCTCCCCACGGCTGCGCGAGCTGTCCGCGATGCTGGAGCGGATCTCCCGCAAGCACCGCAAGCCCGTGCTGTTCACCGAGGTGGGCTACGCGACCAGCGCCGCCGCTGCACTGGAGCCCTGGAAGGAGAAGAACGCCGCCACCGATCCGGAGATGCAGGCGCGCTGCTACGAGGTCATCTTCCAGTCCTTCTACCGCAAGCCCTGGCTCGCCGGTCTCCCCGGGTGGAAAGGGCCGAGCCCGGGCGGGGGCTCGGCCACCGATCCCTCCTTCAGCCCGCTCGGCAAACCGGCGCTCGGAGTGCTGGAGAGGTGGTACGGAAAGCCGCTCTGAAGACCCTTCGAGAAACTCATCTTTTCTGTCACAGGCGTGTCACGCTCTTTGCCTGACGCGCACCACCATTCATAGAAGAAGCACTAGCAGTACTGCGACACATTTTCGCGGATGTCCTTGACCTTGGGCCGTCACACGCAGGGCCGGTTTGGCTCCCGGGTTTTTCCAGTGCGCGGAGAGCCGCTACTAGAGTTTATTTCCTGAGTTGTCAGGAAGTTTCCAATGCCGCCGGGGGATCGTGTCCCCGGCGGTTTTTTCATTCCAGACACTCGGCTGCGCTACTCCACCTGGACAAACGACCCGCCGCCTGAGGTCTGCACCCAAAACTGACTCAGGAGCCAGACGGCGAGGCAACGGGCGTAGAATCAGCGGTCAGAAGGGACTTACGCCCGGACGATCAAGGTGAACGGCAAGCAACTCATTCTTCTCACAGGGGCCAGCGGGTACGTTGGCGGGCGCCTCCTGGGGTCGTTGGAAGGCCAGGAGAATCAGGGAAACCGGGGGTACCGCGTCCGCTGCCTGGCGAGACATCCGGAAGCTCTCAAGCCGAAGACCGGCCCATCCACCGAAGTGGTCGCGGGTGACGTCCTCGACCGGCCGAGTCTCGACTCCGCTCTGCGCGGGGTCGATGTCGCCTACTACCTGGTCCACTCGATGGGCTCGAGCGGCTCCTTTGAGGAGGCGGACCGGCAGGCGGCCTTGAACTTTGGCCAGGCGGCGAAGGCAGCCGGCGTAAGCCGCATCATCTACCTGGGCGGACTGGGCAGAGACGACGAAGAGCTCTCGCCCCACCTGCGCAGCCGGCAGGAGGTTGGGCAGATCCTCCGTGAGTCGG
>JANOCF010000309.1:0-3815 GCA_031412055.1 Holophagales bacterium
TCCCGGGGCTCATGAACTCCACCACCCGGCCGCAGCGGATGCAGACCAGGTGATCGTGGTGCTGGCCGCCGTGGACGTGCTCGTAAAGGAAGCGGTCCTGACCCAGGCGCTGCTTGCGGACCATCCCGCACTCCACCAGCAGGTCCAGGTTGCGGTAGACCGTGGCGCGGGAGATCTTCAGCCCGCGCGCCTTCATGGCCGCGAGAAGCTCCTCCGCGTCGATGTGCTTGTGCTGGGAGAAGATCTCTTCGAACAGCGCCAGCCGCTCCTGCGTGACACGATGGCCCCGGCTGCGCAAGAATTGGAGGAAGCGTTCGCGCTCGCGATCGTTGGACATGGCCCTACCCTGTTGTGCCCCTGAAACTTTATTGAGATTCCGTCTCAAACTCCAGGAATCATTCTGGACCGCTGCAGTCCGGTTTGTCAACCGGCCGGTGCTAGACTCTCCCCCAAGGGAACAGGTACGAAAGCTGCACAGTTATCGTGGCTGAACGGAGGAGCTGTCCGAATGAGCGTGCCCGAGCTGTATACCGAGCCACCCGAAACCTCGCCCCCGCGGCCCCCCTTGCATTCTCTGCCCCCGGTAGAGGAGCCGCGCGAGCCTGTTCCGGATCCGGCTCATAACGCCATGCTGGATGACGACAGCCACCTCTTCCGGCGACACCGTCTCCGCCCGCTGCCTCTCTGGCTGCGGATCATCGTCCTGATCGTGGGCTGGATCGTGGTGCTGATCGGCATCGCGGGCCTGATCCTCCCCGGCCCGGGGACGGTGGGGATCATCATCGGCGTCGCGATCCTCTCGGTGGCGAGCCAGTTCGCCTACAAGTGGATGCGCAAGTCCCTCCAGCGCTGGCCCACCATCTGGGATCGCGTCGAGCGGTTCCGCGGCAAGATCCACGACAGACTGCACGACTTCGTACACAAATCTTGATGCCAGAATGACGTAGGGGCGCGCATGCCGCGCCCCTGATCACGTCAGGCGACTATCGCTGAGCGATCGGAGTGAACGACCGCTGCGGCTCGCCCGTGTAGATCTGGCGCGGCCGGTTGATGCGGGTCTGCGGGTCGTTCCTCATCTCCCGCCAGTGGGCGATCCAGCCGGGCATCCGGCCGAGGGCGAACAGCACCGTGAACATATTGGTCGGGATGCCCATGGCGCGGTAGATGATGCCGCTGTAGAAGTCCACGTTGGGGTAGAGCTTGCGCGAGATGAAGAAGTCGTCGTTCAGGGCGACCTCCTCCAGCGCCTTGGCGATGTCGAGGAGCGGATCCTCGACGCCCAGATCCTCGAGCACGTCGTCCGCCATCTTCTTGAGGATGCGGGCGCGCGGGTCGAAGTTCTTGTAGACCCGGTGGCCGAAGCCCATCAGGCGGAAGTTGGAGCTCTTGTCCTTGGCCATGTCGACGTACTTCTTGTAGTCGCCGCCATCGTCGCGGATGCGCTCCAGCATCTCGATCACGGCCTGGTTGGCGCCGCCGTGGAGCGGTCCCCACAGCGCCGAGATGCCGGACGAGATCGAGGCGAAGAGGTTGGCCTGGCTGCTCCCCACCATGCGCACGGTCGAGGTGCTGCAGTTCTGCTCATGGTCGGCGTGCAGGATCAGCAACAGGTCGAGCGCCTTCTCCGCCACCGGCCGGACCGGGTAGGGCTCGGCGGGCACGGCGAACAGCATGTGCAGGAAGTTCGCGCAGTAGGAGAGGTCGTTGCGCGGGTAGATGAACGGCTGGCCGACGTTCTTCTTGTAGCAGGACGCGGCGATCGTGCCCGTCTTGGCGAGCAGCCGGGCGATGTTCAGATCGACATCGCGGTCGTGGCCGTCGTCCGGGTAGTAGGCCGAGAGCGAGGCGACCATCGAGGACAGCATGGCCATGGGATGCGCGCTCGTCGGGAACCCCTCGAAGAACTTCTTCATGTCCTCGTGGAGCAGGGTGTGGTAGGTCAGCCGGTCCTCGAACTGCTTCAACTCCTGCGCGTTCGGCAGCTCACCGTAGATAAGGAGATAGCAGACCTCGGTGAACCGGGCCTGCCCCGCGAGCTCCTCGATGGGGTACCCGCGGTAGCGCAGGATGCCCGTCTCGCCGTCGATGAAAGTGATTGAGCTCTCGCACGCGCCCGTGTTGCCGTAGCCCGGGTCGAGAGTGATCGCCCCGGTCTTGGCGCGAAGCTGGGAGATGTCGATGCCCGTCTCGCCCTCGGAGCCCACCACCATGGGCATCTCGAGCTCCTTGCCGTCCACGGTCAGCTTTGCCGTGCCCGAAGGCTTGGACGGTGCCGGCTGGCCCGACGCTACTGCCGGAGAAGGAGGAGGGGCTTCCACAGTGGCCGTACCGGCCACGGATTCATTCGTCTGAGACATTTCTGGTCTCCTGGAAGGTCGGACCAGCCCTCCAGGGGAGCTGGAACGCCGCGGCGATTCTATCGCCCGCTCGTTCAAGGGTGCAAGGAACGCGCCGCATCGGGGATCAATGCTCCCGCAGGGCCATGGCCACCGGCATGCGCGCCGCCCGGATGGCCGGGAACAGGCCGCCGAACAGCCCGATCAGCAGGGCGAAGAGGATCCCCAGAGCGAGCAACGGCGGCGTCACCGCGAACTGGAATGCCACCTGGCTGAACGTTGCCCAGTTCATGGTCGCGGCCCGGTAGCCGTTGAACAGGACATAGGCGATGACAGCCCCCAGGATCCCGCCCAGCAGGGCCAGCAACAGCGATTCCACCAGCACCGAGATGACCACCGGCACGGAGCCGAAGCCGAGGGCGCGGAGCGTCGCCACCTCCCGGGTGCGGGAGGCCACGGCCGAGTACATCGTGTTGAGCGCGCCGAAGATCGCGCCGATCGCCATCAGCCCGCCGATGCCGAGACCCAGCCCGGTGATGACCGAGTGCAGGGCGCGGGACTGGGCTTCGTAGTACTCCGTCTCCCGCACCACCTTGACGTCGAGCCGCGGGTCGGTGGTGAGCGCATCCTTGAACTTGTCGAAGGAAGCCGGAGAATCGAGCTTCGCATACACGGCCTGGAAGCTGTCGCCCCGGCGGTAGGCGGGCTGGAGGACCCCCACGTCGCACCAGATCTCGGACTCGGACAGTGCGCCGCCCGCCTCGAAGATCCCGACCACGGTCCACTCGGTGGAGCCCCAGCGCAGCTTGCTCCCCAGGTCGAGACCGGCGAACTCGGCGTTCGCGGCCCGGCCCACGATGACCTCGCTGCGCCCCGGCTCGAACGAGCGCCCCTCGACGATCTTCACCTCGTTCCGGACCTGGAACGCGGACGGCTGCACGCCGCGCAGCGGAACGTTTGCGTCCGTGCCCGTCGAGCGCTTGGGCACATCCACCACCACGTAGAGCTCGGAGGAGGCCACCGGCCCCTGGGTGGAGCGCAGCACGCCCGGCGCCTCGGCGATGATGCGGGTGTCCTCCCGGCCGATGCCGCTCATCATTTCGCTGTCGCTGCCGCTGCGCAGGACGAGGGCGGTGTCGGGCGAGCCCGCCGACACCAGGGTCTTGCGGAAGCCCTCGCCGATGGACAGCACCGCCACGAGCACCCCCACCACCCCCATGACGCCGACGACCGTGGCCACGGAGGACCCGCGGCGCTGGCCGATGGTGCGGAGGTTGAGCCAGATCACCACGCCTACCTGGGAAAGCCAACGGAACATGGTCGCAATCTCCTCAGCGCCGCAGCGCTTCGGCGATGCGCAACCGCATGGCCTGAAGCGCCGGCAGAAAACCGGTGACGATACCCATCAGGATGGCGAAGACGACTCCCAGAACAAGATCCCGGCCCGGCAGGTAGAACACCGGCAGCTGGCCCTTGGTG
>JANOCF010000310.1:0-1995 GCA_031412055.1 Holophagales bacterium
TCCTCCTCCGCGAAGGACAACTCCATCCGCTCGTGGATCTTCTGGACGGGCTCTCCGTCCTCCACCGCGAACGTGGTGCGCAGGGCCGGGTGGCGGTCCACCAGCGCCTGGAAAGCTGCGCGCAGAGCCGTGGTGTTCACCGCCGAGGCGATGCGCGCGGCCGTGGGCATGTTGTAGGCCGCGCTCTCGGGCTCCAACTGCCAGAGGAACCAGAGCGCCTTCTGGCCGTCGGACAGCGGGAACGTGCCGCTCTCGGGGCCGGTCGGCTCCAGCCTTTCGGTTACTACAGGCTTCCCGATCCCGCCGGATACCTGATCGGCGATCTGGCCCAGGGTGATGCCGCCGAAAAAGCTTTCCATCGGCAGCGACACGCCCGTCCGCGACTCGATCACGTGCATCAGCTCGATGGCCTTGAGCGAGTCGAGCGCGTAGTCGGCGACCGCCCGTCCGGGCGCGATGCTCGCGAGGCTCACGCCGGCCGCGGCGGACAGGCGCGTGGCCAGCCAGAGCACCACGTCGTCGCGGCTGCGCAGCTCCGCCGGCTCCTCGGCAGCGGTATCGCCTCCCGCCGTACCGCCTTCCTTCCACAGGCCGACCAGGTCGAGCGTCCCCTCCAGGAAGTCGGCCTTGCTCTGACGGCGCTGGATCTTGCCGCTCGTGGTCTTGGGGATGCTGCCCGGCATGATGAGCGCCAGAGCGTGGAGCTGCACCTCGTGCTCGTCCGCCACCGCCTTGCGCACGGCCGCGGCGATCTCGTCCACGTTGGCATTGCGCGCCTCGCGCTGCACCTCCTGCACCACCACCAGCTTCTCGTCGCCCTCGACATCCACCGAGAATGCCGCGCCCGAGCCGGGACGCAGGGCGCGATGGGAACGCTCCACCGTCAGCTCCAGGTCCTGCGGATAGTGGTTCGTGCCGCGGATGATCACCAGGTCCTTCTGGCGGCCGGTGATATAGACCTCGTCCTTCCACAGGAAGCCGAGATCGCCCGTGCGCAGGAAGGGACCATAGCCATCGGCCGTCTGCGCGTGGAAGGTCTCCTCCGTCACGTCCGGCCGGTTCCAGTAGCCCTGGGCCACGCTGCCGCCCTTGACCCAGATCTCGCCCACCGTGCCGGCCGGCCGGCGCTCCCGGGTCTCGGGATCGGCGATCAGCACCTCCAGGTCGCCGAGCACCCGGCCGCAGCCCACCAGCACCCGCGACGGCTCGGTTTGATCCCCTGAGGGCGCGACTTCCACCACCCGGTTCTGCCCCAGCTCGTCGGCGCGGAACGCGGTGTGCGCGTGCGGCGTGTGCTTGTCCGGACCCGAGACGATCAGCGTGGTCTCGGCCAGACCGTAGCAGGGGTAGAGCGCCTCGGGGCGGAAGCCGTACGGCTCGTACACGCGGAGGAACTTCTTCAGCGTCTCCTGCCGCACCGGCTCGGCACCGTTGAACGCCACCCGCCAGCTCGACAGGTCGAGCCCCTCGCGCTGCTCCGGCGTGACCTTGTGCACGCACAGCTCGTAGGCGAAGTTGGGGCCGCCGCTCGTGTGCCCGCCGTACTTGGAGATCGCCCGCAGCCAGCGCGCGGGGCTCTGGAGGAACGACACCGGCGACATCAGCGTGCACGGCGTGCCCACATACGTCGACTGGATCATGTTCCCGATCAGGCCGAGGTCATGGTAGAGCGGCAGCCAGCTAACACACGGCGTGTCGGCCGTGTGCTCGCAGGCATTCTTGATCAGCTCCTCGTTATGGATCAGATTTCCCTGGCTGACCATCACCCCCTTGGGCGAAGCCGTCGAGCCCGACGTGTACTGGAGGAACGCCAGCGTGTCGCGCCCCACTCCGGGGTCGCGCCAACGGTCGGCCATTGCGATATCCAGATCGTCCGTCGTCCGCCAGGCCAGCGCCTTCACGTCCGGCAGCTCTTCCACCCGGCGCTCGATCGTCGAGTAGACGCCCGTCGTGGTGAGCGTCACCGTCGCCTGCGCGTCGGCCACGATCGTGCGG
>JANOCF010000311.1:0-7414 GCA_031412055.1 Holophagales bacterium
CGATGTCGATCTTCTCCCGCTCCTTGGCGAAGCCGGACACGACCTCGACAAGGATATCCTGCTGGCGGTGCCCCGGGGCGGTCACGGAGACCCGGTGCCGGCCCGGGGGGAGCTTGAGCCAGCCCCGCGGACCCATGCCGCCGTTGAAGCGCTGGGCGGGCCCCACGAGCTGACCCCCGACCAGGATCACGGCGCCCGGGGGGCGGACCCGGAAGGAGACCGCCTGCCCCACGCGCACGGTTCGCAGGTCCGTGGCGTCCACGTCGGCTGCGGGCAGCGGCGACAGCCGGGCGAAGATGGGGGTGGTCCCGCCGGTCTCGCTGGCCTCCACTTCGATGCTGTGCTCCTTCATGCCCTGGGCGCGGATACGGATGCGATACTGCCCCGGTCCGGGCAGCTCGTAGGTCCGCGCGCCCTTTTGGCCGCTCCACTCCCTGGCCCGGCCGATCGGGGTGCGGTCGACCAGCACGAAGGCATCCGGAGGGGTGACCCGGAAGGTGAGGGCGAGGCCTGTCTTCATCACCGGGCCGGACGGACTGGCCTGAGAGGCCGGCTCCTCGACAGGGGGCTCGATCGCGGGCCGCTGCGGCTCCGGCGTCGGCACGGGGGCCACGGGGGCGGGCGACTCGTCCTGGCGAGGTTCCGGGAGAGGCGGCTCCGGCTGGCGGCGCGGAGTGGGCGTCGGCTGCGGACGGAGCACGGGGGTGTCCTCAACGGGCTCAAGGGGCTCCGAAGACGGGACCCGCACCTCCGGCCGCCGCTCGTCGGGGGTCGGGGTTGGCGCAACCGGCACGACGGCCGCTGGTTCCAGACGTCCTGGATCTCCCGGTGCCGGCTGCGCACCCGGTGCAGCAGGTCCAGTCGCGACCTGCTCCGATGGCTGAAGCTCTTCTCCACCCCCGCGGCCCAGGAACAGCCAGCCCGCCGCGATCGTCCCGACCGTCGCGATCAACACTGCGGCGGCAACCAGGGGGAGCCAGCGCTTCGGGGCGATTCCATCCGTGGCCACGACGCGGCCCGTAGCGGGTCGCACCGGCGGATTCGCCTGGGGGATGGGAGGCGGTGGCAGTGGCGGGGGCGCCGACTGATGAGTCGTCATCGGCGGCGGCGGCGGTGGCGGCGGAATCGAACCGGTGCGGCGCGGCAGCACGGTCGTCACGGCCATGGCGTCGCCCCGGGCCGCGGGGGCGGACAGCGTCTCGTCGTCCAGCTCGCGCTCGATCGCGGCGAGCTCCTGGGCCACCAGCCCGGCGGTGGCGGCGCGCTCCTCCCGGTCTTTGGCGAGCAGGCTCCTCACGAGCTGCTCCAGCCGCGGCGGGATCATGCGCAGCGACGAGGCCGGCGGCGGCTCCTTGTGCAGGATCTGGTAGACCAGCGTGGTGATCGTCTCGCCCTCGAACGGCCGCTTGCCGGAGAGCAGCTCGTAGAGCACCACGCCGAGCGAGAAGATGTCGGACCGGCCATCCAGGTCGTCGCCCCGGATCTGCTCCGGGGAGAGGTACTGGGGACTCCCCATCACCGACCCGGCCATGGTCAGCTCCGTGCTCTGGCCGGTCACCTTGGCGATGCCGAAGTCGGCCACCTTCACGCGGCCGGTCGCTTCACCAGAAGTACTGAGCAGGATGTTGCTGGGCTTGATGTCGCGGTGGACGATCCCCTGGCGGTGGGCATAGTCCAGGGCATCGGCCACCTGGCGGACAATGCGCAGCACCTCGCGCAAGCTCAGGGGCGGAGCGGCCTCCAGGCGGCCGGCGAGATCCATCCCTTCCACGAACTCAAAGGCCAGGAAGAGCGCCCCTTCGGCCTCGCCCGCGTCGAACAGGGTGACGATGTTCGGATGGAGCAGCCGTCCGGCGGCCCTGGCCTCGCGCAGGAGCCGCTTGGAGCGGTCCTCGATCTCGGCCGGCCGGCCCACCAGGCGGACTGTCTTGATCGCCAGCTTGCGCTCGATGTGGGGGTCCTCGGCGAGGTAGACCTCGCCCATCGCCCCCGCACCGAGGAAGCCGACGATACGGTAGCGGCCTACGGTTCGGCCGCCCTCGGGTTCGCTCACGCTAGGCGGAACCGTTCCCGCCCGTACCCCCGCCCCCGAAACTGCCCGTGGACGGATCGGTCAGGGGAGCACCCGCCATGATCCCGTCCTCGCCGGTCGCCACGTTCTCGCGCTCGTTGAGCAGCGCCGCGGCCTCCTGCGCACGGTCGGCGGGGACGCGGACCCGCGTCTCCGACAGCGCGCCGACGTCGGCGGGGAACTCGCTCGAATGCAGAGACTCGACCTCGGAGTCGATGCCGCAGTTTTCGAGGAAGCCCATCACGACGCTGGCCTCCTCCTCCGATCCCACCACCTTGACGATCACCCAGTCTTCAGCCATTCAGCCCTCCTCCTCGTTGGGGTCCGATCATACCGCAGGGATTTCGCTGTGCCCGCGCTGCTCGGCGTCAGCCTTCGCGGGCTCGGGCACGGGCGAGGGCCGCGACTCGTCCAGCCCTTCCAGGGAGTAGGGCACGAGCCCCTGCCGGGGGTACCAGTGGCGGCTGTGCTCGGCGAACCGGCCCAGACTGTCGTGCCAGCGGTAGTGGGAGACGATCATCGACTTCCCGTCGACGCGGATCCAGTTGCAGGAGTTCTTCTCCCGCTCCCCGCCCCGGCCGCGGCGCGAGGTGGTCGTGCCCGAGTGCAGGATGACCACCGGCGGCCTCCCCTTGGGATAGAACTCCTCGGAGTTGCCGATGTAGGTCTGGTGCAGGTGGCCGGAAAGGATCAGGTCGACGCCGGCCGTGGAGAACAGGTCGATGGCCTCGAAGGCGTTGCCGAGCACGCGCTGGGTGCCGAAGTTGGGCGGCGGGATCATGTGGTGATGGGCCACCACGATCTTGAGCAGATTCGCCGGCGCCTCCTCGAAGATCTTCGCCACCTCCAGCAGACGGCGGAGCTTGATGCGCCCCTCCTTGACCGTCCAGCCGAAGGCGGTGTTGATGCCCACGATGAGCAGCTCGTCGTCGCGCCAGGTCGGCTCCAGCTCTTCGCTGAAGTGCTTGCGGTAGCAGCCGAACGGGTTGAAGGCCCGCTCCCAGACCCGGTAGAGAGGGACGTCGTGGTTGCCCGGCACCACGATGGTGGGCACCGGGATGCTGTCCACGAAGGCGCGGGCCTGCTGGAACTGCTCCGGCCGGGCGCGCTGGGTCAAGTCGCCCGAGAGGACGACCAGGCTCGGCTTGTGGTCCCCGATGAAATCGAGCACCCCCTGCGAGACCTTGGGCAGGTGAGGCGGCCCGAAATGGACATCGGAGATGTGGAGGATCGTCCGCACGAAGCCCCGGGGGGAGTTTATCCCTGCTGGCCCTGCTGGCCGAGAAGATCGGCCACGTTGCGGGAAACCTCGTCGGCCAGGAAGCCGGACACCGCCCCGAGGATCATCGGACCGTGCCGCAGCGCGACCATGAAGCCTCCCACCGCCGCCAGGGCGATGGCCGGAATCGGGTAGGTCCGCACCAGGCGCTCCCAGTCCAGCTCCTCGGGCAGCAGCTCGTCGAGGATGTCCTCCACGCTCGTCCCGCCTGGCCGCTCCTCCTCGTTTTCAAAGTCTTCCATGCGTATCCTCCTCCCTGGCTCGCTGTTTCGGTATCGGGTCGTATCGGAGCGCCGCCGGCTCGGCCGGCTCGGGAAGCCGGCGGCAGTCTCCCCCTCCGTCGACTTCCTATACTTCCTAATCGTCGTCGTCGTCGCCGCGCCCACGCACCACCAGGCCGAGCAGGAACCCGACCCCGGCAGCCATCAGGAGCGCCTTGCCCGGGTTGTCCCGGACATAGAAGCCGACCTCCCGGCTCACGTTGCCGGCGTCGACCCGGACCTTGTCATAGCCTTCGCGGGCCGAATCGGCCACGTCGCGATAGGTCTCCTTGGCCCGCTCGGTGCCTCGGCGGATCTCGGAGCCGGCGCGCTCGGTGCCGCGCCGTATTTCGGAGCCGGCCCGCTCGGCACCCTTGCGGATCTCAGAGCTGGCACGCTCGGTGCCCTTGCGGATCTCGGAAGTGGCCCGCTCGGCGCCGCGCCGGACATCGTCGGAAACCTGGCGGTACCGGCTCTCGAAACGGTCGCGTGCCGAGACAACCCCCTCGGTCCCCGAGGTGTCGCCCGTGCCTGCCGTTTCGTCATTGTCCGTCGTCCCGGTAGGAACATTTTCAGCCATTTGCTGCCTCCATGTCTCTCGGAACATCGTGAAAAGAAGCCATCCAGGCCCATGCCCGCGGGCCGGGGCGCTGGCTGGCAACCCTAAGTTTTAGCACGATTCGTGCCCTGGCCGGGACCGGGGTAGACTTGCCGCAACCGAACGGTGAAAGGGGGATCCATGGCAAGTGTGACCTTTCTGGGAGCCGCAGGATGCGTAACGGGGAGCTCCACCCGCCTGACCTGGGGCGAGCACTCCGCCCTCGTGGACTGCGGTCTCTACCAGGGCGACGAGGAGCTGGAGGAGCGCAACCGGGCGCCGTTCCCCTTCCATCCCCGGGAGCTGGGCGGCGTGATCGTCACCCACGCCCACCTGGACCACACCGGGCTCCTCCCCCGGCTGGTCGCGCAGGGCTACTCCGGCCCGATCTACTGCACCCAGCCCAGCCGCGCCCTGATCTCCCTGGTCCTCCAGGACTCCGGCCGCATCCAGGAGGAAGAGGTCCGCTACGCGCGCAAAAAGGGCTACAGCCGACACCCCTCTCCGGAGCCTCTCTATACCTCCGAGGACGTACGGCGGGTGCTCAAGCTCCTGCGGCCCGTGCCCTTCAACCAGGAGCACGAGCTGTTCTCCGGGGTGCTCTTCCGCTACCGGCGCGCCGGCCACCTTCTCGGGGCAGCCAGCGTCGAGATCTCGGGCAAGGGATCGGACGGCGAGCGCCGGAGCTGGTGCTTCTCCGGCGACGTGGGCCGCTACGGCGTGCCCATCCTCAAGGACCCCGAGCCTCCCCTGGAGCGACCCGCGGCCCTGGTCCTGGAGTCCACCTACGGCGACCGCGAGCACGTCGAGCAGGACGCGGCCAACGCCCTGGGCCTCATCGTCGAGGAGACCTTCGCCCGCGGAGGCAAGGTCATCATCCCGGCCTTCGCCCTGGGCAGGACCCAGGAGGTCCTTTTCCATCTTTCGGCCCTGGTCGACCAGGGCCGCCTCGATCCCAGGAGGGTGTACCTGGACAGCCCCATGGCCATCGACGCCACCGACATCTACAGCCGCGCCGAGGGCGAGCACGACGAGGAGCTGGAGGCGCTGATCGATGCCTCGCGCGATCCGCTCTCCTCGCGCCTGTTCGAGCGCAGCCGGAGCGTGGAGCAGTCCAAGGCCCTCAACTCCGAATCCGGGCCGGTGGTCATCGTTGCCGGGAGCGGCATGGCCAACGGCGGCCGGGTCGTGCACCACCTGCTCCACCGACTGGGCGACCCGCGCAGCTCCGTGGTATTCGTGGGCTACCAGGCGGCCGGAACCCGCGGCCGTGCCCTGGTAGAGGGGGCCGACCTCGTGGCGATCCACAACAGCACGGTCCTTGTCCGCGCTCAGATCCACCAGCTCCATGGACTGTCGGCCCACGCCGACCGCCGGGAGCTGCTGCGCTGGTGCCAGGAGCTGCCGGGCGTGCCGGAGCGGGTCTTCCTGAACCACGGTGAGGATCCGGCGCGCAAGGCTCTCTCGGTCGCGATCACGGAAACAGCGGGCTGGCCGCGCCCCAGCCTGCCGAAGACAGGAGAAACCGTGCCGTGGTGACCGCTCCGGCCCGGAGGGAGGACCAAAGGGAGGAGGAGGCACGGCGGCCGTCCTTCCCCCGCCAGCTCGCCCGCTACATCTCGCTCACGCTGCACCAGGCGGGCGAGGATTCGGTCCTCCTGACCGCGTCGGCCCTGGCCTTCGTGACGGTGCTGTCGCTGATTCCGCTGCTCACGGCGTTCTCCTTCATCGGCACCCGGGTCTTCCACCAGTACCCCCAGCGGACCATGGAGGTGGTGGTCCAGATCCTCCCCTACTCCGAGGAGACGGTGGTGGACAAGCTCGGGGAGTTCCTCGACCAGGCCGAGACCCTCCATGGCTTTGGACTGGCGGTATTCGTGGCCACGGCGCTGCTGGCCTTCTCCACCGTGGAGGAATCTCTGAACCGGATCTGGAACGTCTCCAAGAGACGCCCCTTCAAAGTGCGGCTGCTCTCGTTCCTGCTCCTGCTGTTCTGGGGTCCGCTACTCATCGGCGTGACCTTCTCCAGCCTGATCGCCCTGCGCCAGAGCCCGGCGCTGCGGCGGCTGTTCCAGGAGTCGCTCCTCCTGAACCTCCTCCCCCTGGCCGCCACCATCGTGGGCCTGACCACCCTGTACTGGCTGGTCCCGTACACGCCCGTGCGGCTGCGCAACGCCCTGGCTGGAGGACTGCTCGCGGCGATCCTCCTGGAGATGCTGCGGACGGGCTTCGCGGCCTACGTGCAGTTCTTCCGGGGGGTCAACGTCGTCTACGGCAGCTTCGCGTTCGGACTGCTCTTCATGATGTCCATCGAGCTGACGTGGATGATCATCCTGCTGGGGAGCGAGGCCGCGTATACGGCGCAGCACTTCCGGGTGCTAGCCCGGGGTCTGCACCGGCATCCGGCGGTCCAGGCGGCCTGGGTGGGGCTGGCGGCGCTGACGCTGATCGCGCGGCGGTTCGAGAGCGGGGAACCCGTGCTGTCGCTGAACGCCCTGGCGGACCGGCTCAGCCTGCCCACCCGGGAGCTGGAGGTGATCCTCCGCCCCCTGGTGACCCACGACCTCCTGCGCTCCTCCGGGA
Organism: Holophagales bacterium; assembly: GCA_031412055.1. Taxonomy (GTDB): domain Bacteria; phylum Acidobacteriota; class Thermoanaerobaculia; order Multivoradales; family UBA5704; genus DATMER01. The sequence goes on from JANOCF010000311.1 coordinate 6,792, forward strand.
ACCAGGGCTTCTTCCTGTCGACGGACCCTCACCGCCTGCAGGTGGAGGCGGTGCTCAAGGCCTACGACCACCGGGCCTGCCGGAGCGCCGAGCTGGTGGGCGGGGAGATGCAGAAGCGTCTGGAAGAGCTGATCGGGGATCTCTCCCGCCTCCGGGCCGGCCGGCTTGGAGGGCTGACTGTCGCGGACTTGGCGGAGAGCCCCGTTCCCGCAGCCTAGCCTGGCCTCGCCGTCGCTGATTGCCCTCTTGCCGCGACCCGGCCCCCCGAGTACAATACGCCTCCCGTGTGGGGGGCAGTAGCTCAGTTGGGAGAGCACCACGTTCGCAACGTGGGGGTCGAGGGTTCGAATCCCTTCTGCTCCACCAGTTTTACCTCATCGCAGGTATCTGGACCTAAAAGACTGAAAATAAAGGCGGTTGCGGGGGTTCCAAGTCCCTTTCCGTCGAAAGTGACTCCTTCGGGGAAGATGAGGGTTTGAAGGAGGCGCTTCCTCGGAGCGCTGGCGACTTCCCAAATCTTGGAAGTGCTTGTAAGTAAAGACCTTGCGAAGCCTAGAGCGGCTTCCAGGTCGAGGTCTTCCAGCTCGGCATCCCGGGCCGCTTCTACAACGTCACCGAGGTGG
>JANOCF010000312.1:0-2649 GCA_031412055.1 Holophagales bacterium
GGAACGATGAACGGGCGGCCGTGAGGCCGCCCTTTCATTTGCTACCTCTCTGATACCTAGACTCCGCGAAGCTCGACGGTTTCCAGGCGGTACCGCAGCACCACCCGGGCGCCTTCGGCGAGCAGGAACTCGAGCTCCGAATACCGCCTCAGAAGCTCCTGCCCTTGCGGGCTCTGCACCGAGACGCGGGCCTCGGGGACCTCTCCTTCCAGCCCCCTCTGCACCCAGACGTCCTGGCTCTCGGCCCAGACGAACTCGCGGTTGGCGACCTTGCTGGTCGTCTGCGGCAGGATGAGCGGCGGGTCGCCGTCCAACGCGTGCACCGTGACGACCCCTTTCCCGGTATCCGACCGCACGCCCGGCTCATAAATCGGGCGATGGAAGCCGGTATCCGGCAGGACAAAAATCCCGATCACCAGGGCCAGCGCCATCGCGGCGCCGGTGCGCAGCGACGGATGGTTCGGCAGGCCGAAGATATAGTTGACGAAGCTCCGGACCGGGGTCGTCGGCCTGCTGGCCGCCGCGACCTCGGCGCGAATCCGCGTGGCCATGCCAGGCGGAGGAGCGTGGCGCTCGAGGCGCCAGACCCCGCTGACTGCTCGCTGCATGGACTTGAAGTGGTCACGGCAACGCTCACAGGATTTCATGTGCAGCTCGATATCCCGCGATTCGAGTACAGCGACCTCTCCGTCCAGGTAAGCGGAAAGCTGTTCGGACGATAGATGGCGAATCATGTCAAGTCTCCAAGAGGGCCCGGAGCTGCTCACGACCGCGCGCGATCCGCGAGCGCACCGTGCCGATCCTGACTCCCAGTACTTCGGCGATTTCCTCGTAGGAGAGCCCTTCGATATCCCGCAGGACCACAACTTCGCGAAACACCTGAGGCAGGCGCGTCAAACCCTGCTCGACGCGGCGCTTCTCGTCGGCGGCCACCGCCAGATCCTCCGGCCCGCGGGCCGGATCGGCATAGACGGCGATCCCCTCTCCCGCTTCCTCGCCGATCGGCTGCGTCGGCGGATGCCAGCGGGACAGGCGGTCGCGGCAGTGATTCACCGCGATCCGATAGATCCAGGTCTTCAGGGTCGAACGACCCCCGAAGCTTCCCAGGTGCCGGAAGACGCGCAGGAAGATCTCCTGCGTCAGGTCGGCTGCCTCCTCACGGTTGCCCGCGAGGCGGAAAGCCAGGTTGTAGACCATCTCCTCGAACCGGCCATACACCTCGACGAAAGCCCTGTCGTCACCATAGCGGTGACGTTCGACCAGCTCGAGATCGAGATCGAGGTCACGAACAACTGCGGAAACCGTGGCTACCCCCACCAGGTCCTCCCAGGATGCGTACGCGCGCACCCTTTGTCTCTGCTCTATAGAGACCGCTCCCGGGTCTGAAAAGTTCCCACCTGCCGGAGCGGCCTCCCCCTGCTTGTACGTGACTGCCATCTCCCACGTTTCACGTGGGGATCTGTAAAGGCTACACCTTTTGGGGAGAGGGGAGAGACTACTTCGCGGTTTTCAAGGCCGGCCCGGGCGAATCCGACCCCTCGCCGTAGTAGGCGAGCAGGCCGTGGACGATCGCTTCCGAGACCTTCTGGCGGTAGGCCCGGGTCTGCACCAGACGGCGATCCTCATCGTTGGCCAGGTTGCAGACCTCCAGCAGCATCTTCGCCGGCACCGTGTTGTAGCGCAGAACGGCAGGCACCCACGCGCTCTTGTTGCGGATGATGTGGTCGCGCACCGGCTTGAACGGGTGCACCCGCAGGCCGCCCGCGTGGAAGGAAGCGATGATCTCCTTGGCCAGCTCCCGGGAAAGACCCTCGCTCTCCACCCTCTGCTTGAGCGGGAAGCTCACGCGCTGGCCCTCCTGCACCTCCTTGCGGGAGGTGTAGACCGGGCCGCTCTTGCTGTACGTGCCATCCCGCTTCTCCGCCGAGGGAATGTAGGCCATGGCGCCGCGCAGCGAGGGGTGGAGCGAGTCGGCGTGGATCGACAGGAAGACCACCTTCTGCGGGTCGTTGCCGTCCTTGACCGCCCGCCGGTAGACGCTGTTGGCCAGGTACCAGCGCAGGTTGGTGCCGACCCGGGCATCTTCGATCGGATAGGGAGGCGTGGTCATCACCGCGTGCTGGCGCGAGAAGGGCAGCATGTCCTTGTCGTGGACCTTGAAGTCGCTGCCGTCCCGCGTGGTGACCACCACCTTGGCCGAGCTCTGGGCCTCCAGGAGGCGCTTCACCCGCAGGGCGATGTCGTAGACGTAGGTGCTCTCCCAGACGCCGCCCATGGCCGCGCCCGAGTCGTTGCCGCCGTGCCCGGCGTCCAGGATTACGGTGATCCCCGCCAGCCCCCGGGATTTGACCTGGTTGCTGAACTGGGCGCTGGCGCGCAGACTGGCCTGATACTCCTCGCGCCGCGGGTTGCCCTCGGGCAGGAACTCGGGCTGCAGCACGTCGAACGGGATCCTGATCCGGTAGCCGATCGGGATGTCGGTCACGTCGTGAACGGCGCTGCGCTGGGCGATCTCGGCCGCTTGCTGGTTCACGTCCGGACCGTGAACGCGGCCGGTGAAACGGACGACCACGCTGGAGTACAGGGCCTCGCCCGGCCGCAGCCGATAGACCGCATACTCGCCCTTGTCATCCTTGCCGTAGATCAGAT
>JANOCF010000313.1:0-9147 GCA_031412055.1 Holophagales bacterium
GGGCCGGAGCTGTCCAAGCGGATCGTGCGCGAGCCGCGCCTCGCCCTCGAGTACATGGAGTCGCGCATCCCCGAGATGATGCCGCGCTACCGCGAGGTTGAGGAGACGGTCCACGCGCTGATCGGTACGGCCTTCTCCCGCGCGGTGATTGAGCCCGGAACGACCACCACTGAAGACGTGGAGTGGTGGCTGCGCCAGCGGGTGCACGATCTGGGGATGGGCACCTGGTTCCAGCCGAACGTGGAGAAGGCCGGTGCGAACGACGCTGGAGCAGATTGGGGCACGGGTGTGATCCAGCGCGGCGACGCCCTCTGGACAGACTTCGGCGTGATCGCTCTCGGGATGCACACGGACACGCAGCACGTGGGCTATGTCCTCAAGGAGGGTGAGAGCGAGCCTCCTGCCGGTCTCCGGGCCTGCCTCGCGACGACCAACCGGCTGCAGGACATCCTGCTGGCCGAGATGACGCCGGGCCGGACCGGCAACGAGGCGCTCCTCGCGGCGCGGGCAGCCATGACGAAGGCGGGCATCGACGGCACGATCTACTCCCATCCGGTGGGCGATCGCGGCCACGCGGCCGGACCGCTGATCGGGCTCTGGGACCGGCAGGAAGGGGTGCCGGTCCGGGGCGATCTGAAGCTGCGGCCGGGCACCTGGTTCTCGATCGAGCTTCAGGCCACGTCGGCGATTCCCGAGTGGGGCGGGAGGCGCCTGGCCTGCCGCCAGGAGGAGGAGGCCTACCTGGACGACCAGGGGAAGCGGCATTGGGTCTATCGGCGGCAGGAGAGATTTCACCTGGTCCGGTAGACCAGGCTACCCCAGCTCCCTGACGAACACGCCCGCGCCGTTCCGAATGCCGGCGGCCATCTCCTTCAGGCGCTCGTGGTGGGTGAAGAGGATCACCTGGGTCTTGTGCGACAGCTCGGCAAGGACTTTCAGCGTGGCCTCGGTCCGGCGGTCGTCGAAGTTGATCAGGATGTCGTCCACCACGAACGGCAGCGGCTCGGCATGAGCCAGGTACTTCTCCAGGGTGGCCAGGCGCAGCGCCAGGTAGAGCTGGTCCCGCGATCCGTCGCTCATGCCCTCGACACGCACGCGCTGGCCTTCGGGGCGGATGCCCACCAGAACAGGCTCATCGCGGTCGTCGAAGTCGGTCTGGAGGCCGGTGAAGCTGCCTAAGGTGAGGGCCGTGAAGATCTCCGCGGCGCGGCGCAGCAGGGGAGCCTGGTTCTCGGTACGGTAGCGCTCGATCTCCCGGCGGAGCAGGATGCCGGCGAGGCGGAGCCGGACGTGGCGGTCCACGCCATCCCGGACGCGGGCGAGGATCTCCTGGGCTCGCTCGGCTGCCCGCGCAGCCCTTTCCGCGTTGTCTCCACCCGTCTTGTGCTCCAGCTCGCGAGCCTTTCGGCCCAGCTCCTCCCGGAGGTCTCCGAGACGGCGCTCGCGCTCTTCGACGTCCCGCTCGAGCTGCTCGATGCTGCCCGGCAGAGCGTCCGTGTCGACGCCCTCGATCTCGCGCTCCAGGTCGTCGGGGGCCGCCTCTCCGACATCGGTGAGCTGGCGCTCACCGCGGTCCAGGTCCCGGCGGAGAGCCCGGGCCTCGGCGGATCGGCTCTCGGCCTCTTCTAGGCCCGCGTCGTCATCGCAGCCGGCCTCGGTGCGTAGGCTGGCGAGCCGCTCCTCCATGGCCTTGCGGGTGGCCTCGGCATCCCGGACCTCGCGGTCGAGCTTCTCGATGCGGCTCTCCAGGGCCTGCCGGCGATCGGCCTGCCGGCGGGCCTCTTTGACCAGCGCGTGCAGGTGGACGGCGGCCTGATCCGGATGATCGTCCACCCGGTCGGGCGCCAGGTCGGTGGCGAGCGCGTGGACGGCGGAACGGAAGGCTTCAAGATCCCGGTTCAAGCCGGCGATACGGCGGTCCACCTTGTCGGCCTCCCGCCGGGTCGCGAAGATCTGGCGGAGACTTTCGGTGAGCTGGTGGACCTCGGAAGGGAGGGCTTCACTACCCAGGCCCAGGCCGCGGATGGTGTCGGCCCAGTCTCGGCTCCAGCGATCGAGAGAGCCCAGGGCGGCCTCCTCGTCCCGTCGCGCGCCTTCGAGCCGCAGCTCGCCCTGCCGGACTTCCCCCTCCAGGCGGAGACGTTCCCTCTCTTCTCTCTCCAATCGGCGGACGACCTCTTCAGAGCGAGTGAGGAGCGGATCCAGGAAGGCTGGCTCGGACACAGCCTCCCCCAGTCCGATCAGCATGCCGGTCAGGACTGCCCGATGCTGGCGGCGGACCTCCTCCAGGCTCTCCAGGCGCTGGCGGAGCCCGCGGATGGACTCGGCCCGAACCCGGAGCCTCTCGTGGCGGGAAGTCCAGGCGGGATGCATCTCCCGTGGGGGGAGAGGAACGATGCCGCACGGATGCCAGAGCTCTTTCCAGGCAGCATCGAGCCGGGCAGCCTCCTCACCGGCTGTCTCGAGATCGGCCTCCACAGATTCAATCTGGACCACGAGCTGATCGCGCCGAGCCGAGAGCTGAGCCTGGATCTGGACGCGGTCGGCCTCGCGGCGAAGTCGGTCCGACAGATCGTCCGCCTCTTCGATCGTCCGCTCGTAGGTCTCGAAACCGACCTTCTCGCCCCACTGCTGGCGAAGCAGGCTCCAGGTCTGATCGCGCCTCTCCCGGGCCTCCGCGAGATCCTTTTCAGAAGGTACGGCACCGGTCCGGCGCAACTCTTCCAACTGGCGGCCGGCTTCACCCAGGGCGTCCCGGATTGTGCGGCGCCTCTCCTTGAGAGCGCGGAGGCGCTCCTCCAAGGCGGCGAAATCGCGGCCGAAGCGTTCCAGGGTCTCGGAGGGTGGGACGGGCAGGGTCTCCAACTGCTCGGGAGTACCGTTCCAGAGCCCCAGACGCCGGAGATCAACGTGCAACTGCTCCTCTTCCGCCCGGAGCCGGGTGGTGAGCTCGGAGCACTGGTCGTCCAGATTGCCGGAGCGGCGCGAGCTCTCAACCTGGCGCTGCAAGGCAGCCACGGGCTGGAGCTCCGGCTGTCGAGCTAGCGCCTCTTGCGCCCCGGTCAGCGCTCCCTCGGCCTCTTTGGTGATCCGGCGTGCCTGCTCCCGGGCATTGAAAAGGGCTTGGCGCTGCTGGCCTAGCTCCTGAATCCGCCGGAAGTGGTCCAGCGCCGGCCGTAACGACTCGGCCTCTTCCAGTGACATGTCGGGGCGAACGTCGTCCAGCAGTTCGGCAGCCCGCGCCCGCAGCTCGCGGACTTCGCCTTCCAGCCGTGACCGGTCGGACGTACCCTTCGCGTACTGTCCCACCTCCTGGTGGAGCCGCTCGATGGTTTCGGCCTGCGCCAGCACCGGAGCGGCGACCGTGAGCCGGGCCGCCTCCTCGGTCAGGCCGGCCAGCTCGGCGGCAGCGCGGTCGCGGTCCTCGCGGGCCTTGCGCAAGGCCTCCTGCGCGCCCCGTCGCCGGTCAGGGAAATCCTCCGGGAGGACGACCGCCCCTGCCAGCTCGTCCAGCCGCGCCAGGAGACGCCTCCGCTCGGCCAGGAGCGGCAGGGCCCGGCGCAGGCGCTGGAGGCGGTTGCGCTCCCGCTGGAGCCCGGCGATCTCCTGGCTGAGGGCCTCCGCTTCCTCCCGTCCGCGCTCCAGCTCCTTGCGGTCGCCTTCGAACTCGCGGCCGGAGAGCGACGCGTCTGCCAACTCGCGCCGGGCCTCGCGGTACTCGGAGACCGCCTGGTTGATCTGCGGCTTGGAGCCCCGGGGGAGGAAGAGCGCGTCGGCCTCCTCGTCCAGCGAATCGAGCACCCGGCGGAGATTGCGCGAGCCGAGCCCGGCGGCGAAGAGGGCCTGCCCGACCTGTCCGTGCTGCTCCAGAAGCTCGCGGCCGCCCTCGACGAGAGCGTTGTGATCGATTCCGAAGAGGGTGGAGAAGTGCTTCTCCTCCATGCCTTGCAGGCAGCGGTCGAGGAGCCCATCGCCCAGCGGCGAGTCGTCCTCCGGAGAGAGGATCGTGCTCTTCGTGCCCTTGCGGCGGACGAAGGAGATCTCGGAGCCGTCCGCGAGGAGCATCCGGCCGCCGACGCGGAGCTGATCGTACGGGTGGATGAAGTCGTCGGAGCTGCGGGTGGGGAAGCCGAAGAGCAGGGCCTTCAAGGCGCGCAGGGCCGAGCTCTTTCCGGCTTCGTTGTTGCCGAAGACCACGTGCAGGCCCGGTTCGCTTCCTCCCGAGAGATCGAGCCTGCGACCCGTGAACGGCCCGAAGGCTTTCAGGTCGAGCTCGAGGAGCTTCAAGCGCTCACCCGCGCCGTGAGCAGTCGGGCGAGGAGAAGATCTTTCACTTCATCGAGCAGTCCGCGCAGCCGCTCCGGGTCGGTGGGATCCAGGGCCTCGCCGTCCTCGAACAGCTCGGCCGGGAGCTTTCGCCGGAGATCCGCGAAGCCCTCGGCCAGCGCCGCGAGCTCGCCCTCGGCCGCCTCCAGGTCTCCGATGGACCGCAGCAGTCCGCCGAGCGCGTCGTCCGCGGGCAGGACGGCTTGGGATTCGTCCGGCTGGCGGGTCTTGATGCGAACCTTCTCGATCCACAGCGCCCCCTCGCCGAAGCCGAGCGCCAGCGCGCGGCACTCCTGGATCCAGGGGTCGGGCGAGGCCAGCAGCTCGCCGTGAGCCGGGCAGGCGCCTTCGATCACAATGCGCGCGGCCACCGTCCGTCCATGGGCCGCGGCCACCTCCTGCTCCAGCGATCTCCGCACGCGCTCCAGGACCTCGCTGGACGTGCCCGCGCCCGTGGCATCGACTGGGCAGACCGCCCAGCGGAACACATCCAGATCCCGGTGCTCCACCTCCACGACCTCGCGGTCGCGGACGGTCACGAGCGTCGCCCCCTTGGCGCCGGTCTCGCGGGCGTGCCGTCCCTGAAGCACGCCGGGGAAGACGATCCATGGCTCTTCGCAGACCACCTCCCGCTGGTGGACGTGGCCCAGCGCCCAATATTGGTAGCCGCGGGAGCGCAGACCGTCGACGCTGCACGGGGCATAGGACGCGTGGCCGGGCCGGCCGTCCAGGCTGGTATGGAGGAGCCCGATGTTGAACAGGTGAGGAATGCCCGGAGGGTAGGAGGTCGAAAGGTCGTCGCTCACCGCGGCCGAGGCGAACCCCTGGCCGTGGATCGCGACCTCCATTTCCGGGAGCATCACCGTCTCCGGCTTCTTCGTGGAGAGCACGGTGACGTTGGCGGGCGGCCGGAGCGTGCGGGTGATCTGGCTCGCGGCGTCGTGGTTGCCGGAGATGAGGAAGACGCGGATGCCCGCCTCTTCCAGGCGCCGCATGCGGGAGGCGAAGAACAGGCCGGTGTTGTAGTCCTTCCAGTCGCCGTCGTAGAGGTCGCCCGCGAGGAGGAGAAAGGCCGCCTCCTCGGCGATGGCGAGCTGCACGAGGTTGTCGAACGCCCGGCGCGTGGCGCCCCGGATCTCGTCGGCCGGCGCGCCGTCGTAGCGTTCGAGCCCCCGGAGAGGGCTGTCGAGGGGGTTGTCCGCGGCGTGGATGAATCTGAGCACGACGACCTTGCTTCAGGAATCGAGGGAAGCATACAGCAGGCGCGGGAGTCCTCACCCCCTGTCCCCCTCTCCCAACTACCGCCCGGCCATCGGCCGACCCCCGCCGGGAGAGGGGGGACGCATGCGAGCCGTGTCCTCTGTCTCGGCAATCCCGCCGCAGCTACGGCCCCCCTCTCCCGGGGAAGGGTGGGAGGGAGATGGGAGAGGGGGACAGGGGGTGAGGATTCAGGGCACGCCCTGCCCTTGCCAGGGCGGTTCCAGCTTCCGCCAGAGCACGGCGAGCACCTCTTCCTCGGCTTCCAGGGGGTGCTCGCCGCGCATCAGGATCTGGATGCCCTTCTCCGCCTTCAGGTCGGAAGGCCTCCGCCCTGCCCACTCGGCGCCGGCCCGGCGCACCAGGAGCACGAGCAGCCGGTCCTGGACGATGAAGGCCTTGACCACGCCGGCGAACAGGGCCGACGCGGCGAACGTGGGCGCGGCGATGCGCGAGGCGCTGAGGGCGGCGTCGATCCCCAGGGAGCTTTCGACCTTGCGGGCGAAGTCCGCGTCGAACAGGCGCACGACCGTGCGGACGCCGGGGTTCGAACGGCGGGCGGCGAGGCCGATGCCGAGGTTCACGGAGTCGTCGCTGGTGGTGGCCACCACCGCCCGCGCCCCGCCGATCCCGGTCCGCAGCAGCGTGTCGTTCAGGCGCGCGTCGCCGATCACCACCGAGGCCCGGGTGCGCACGTCGGCGAGGAACGGTCCCCCGGAGTCTACGTCGACCGCGACCACCGCGATTCCGGCGGCGGTCAGCTCCTGCACCACCCGCAGGCCGACATCGCCCATCCCCACCACGACGACGTGCCCGTGCTCGGGCATGGGCTGGCTGCCCAGGAGCTTGCGCAGGCGCGAGCCCACCACGTAGTCCGTGAGCATGGAGTAGAGCGTGGCGAGGGTGATCGAGCCGAGGATCATGAGCAGGATCTCGTACAGCTTGATCTCGGGTCCGGCCTCGTCGTAGACGATCTCGCCGTGCAGGTTGGTGACGGTGAGGAAGACCGCGTCCACCAGCGACTCGCGCTGGTAGCCGTAGAACACGGCCACGGTCAGGGGGATCAACACGCAAAGGCTCAGGAACACCACTCTCAGGGGCAGCGGCTCCTCCCGCCAGAGGGTGGCCAGATGAGACAGAGCGCGGTTGATCCGATGCGTTCGATGCGCGGGCGGCACGCGTTTCTCGGCCGGCGCCGTCCTGGGCGCCTTGAAGAGCCGGTCCCAGTCTTCCTTGCGGCCCAGGAGCGACACGCGGTCCTCCGGAAGGAGCGGCGTTCCAGGCGCCGGGAGGGCAATGCAGTCCTCCCCCTTCCGTTCGACGATCAAGGGGATCAGCGGGTGGACGTCCGCCAGGGCCTCGACCCGCTGCCGGCCGATCACGAAGAGCGTATCGAGGGCGGAGAAGGTGCCGAGGATGGCGTCGCCGAGCGCGGCGGCGGCGAAGCTTGGGGCCGCGAGCGCCGACATGCCGAGAGCCCGCTGGACGTCGAACGAGCCTTCGAGCTGGCGCGCCAGGTCCTGATCGAAGAGGCGGATGACGACCGGGACCTCCGGCCGGAGGCGCCGGGTGTCCAGGGCGACCTCGATGTTGACGAGATCCTCGTTGGTGGCGGCGATGACCAGCTTTGCCGAGCCGAGCCCCGCCTCCTGAAGGATCTGCTCGACCCGGGCGTCGCCGGTCAGGACCCGGATGCCGCGGGCCTCGGCCGAGCGCCGCCGCTCCTCCCGCGCCGCGAGCGTGACGACCGTGACCTTCTCGCCCAGGCGGTGCAGCAGCTCGGCCACCCGGTAGCCGATGTCTCCCATCCCGCAGACGATGCAGTGTCCGGTCATCAAGGCGGAGCGAGCATAACAGCAGGGTATCCGCAAGCTCCCCGGCTCCTTTTTGCGGCCCAAGTTTTGCAGGAAAACTAAACAACTATGACGAGGAACGTCACGGGTCGTTTGTAGGAACTGGCCGCAAGAAAACCCTCTCGACAACCGAAGGAGTACATCTTGAGAACGGCAACCCGGAAAGTCGTCTGGCTCGCAATGTTTGCAACCGTAGCGTGGATGGATGGGGGGAAACTCGCGGCGGCATCCGGTCCGGAGGTCCGGGCTCGTGCCATCGAAGATTACGGCCGGCTACCCGTGGCCTTCGAGGAGAACCGTGGCCAGACCGATCCGCGGGTGAGATTCCTGACGCGCGGAAACGGCTACACCTTGTTCTTGACCCCCAGGGAGGCCGTCGTTGCTTTGCACTCCTCAGGGAAGTCCGAGACGTCCCGAGTGCTGCGGCTGGGTTGGACGGGAGGACGCACCACGCCCCGGATCTCCGGGGTCGAGCGTCTTGCGGGCGGCAGGCATTATCTGGTCGGGAACGACCCCGCGCGCTGGCGCACCCAGATCCCCGCTTTCGCGCGGGTTCTCTATGAAGAGGTCTGGCCCGGGATCGGCCTCGCCTTCTACGGCAACCCCCGGGAGCTTGAGTTCGATCTGACCGTGGCTCCCGGCGCGGATCCCGGGCAGATCCGCCTCTCCTTCGACGGGGCGGACGACCTGCGGATCGATGCGGCGGGCGACCTGGTCATCCGCTCGGGAGAGGAGGAGCTCCGGCTGCGCCGGCCGATTTCCTGGCAGCAGGCCGGAGGTCTCCGGCAGGGCGTCGAGAGCCGCTGGCTTCTGCTGCCTCCGGCTGCGGGTGTCCGCCAAGCCGGCGTCCGGCTGTCCTCGTACGACCGCGCACACCCGCTGGTCATCGATCCGGTGCTCGTCTACTCGACCTACCTGGGCGGTCACCAAGACGACGTGGGTCAGGGGATCGCCGCGGACGCCGCCGGCAATACGTATGTCACCGGCTACACGATCTCATCCGACTTCCCCTTAGCCGCCCCGCTGCAGCCGGACCTCCCGGGCTACGACGCGTTCGTGACCAAGCTGGATCCGGACGGCGATTTCGTGTACTCGACCTACCTCGGCGGTACGGGGGCGGACTCCGGCGAAGCGATCGCGGCGGATGAGGCGGGCAACGCCTATGTCACGGGCTACACCGAATCGGCCGACTTCCCGAGCGTGAACGCGCTCCCGCCGCAATACCGGCGCGGCAACCAGGATGCTTTCGTGGCCAAGCTCAATCCCGACGGCTCGGCGCTGCTCTACTCAACGCAGTTGGGCGGCTCCGCATTCGAGATTGCCAGTGGCATTGACGTCGACCCGCAGGGGCACGCCTACGTGGCGGGCATCACCGGCTCGACCGACTTCCCCACGCTCAACGCGTTCCAGAGCACCTCGAGCTCCCACTCCGCCTTTGTGACGAAGCTGAGCGTCACCGGCTCGTCGCTGGTTTACTCGACCTATCTCGGCGGCCGCCTGGGAGCTTGGGCGCACGGCATCGAGGTTGACGGGGCCGGGCATGCCTACGTCGCCGGCACCACCCGCTCGCCGGACTTCCCGACCGTCAACGCATTCCAGCCCACCCTGGGCGGCGGTATCCAGGACAATGTGGACGCGTTCGTGACCAAGTTCCATCCTTCGGGACGCTCGCTCGTCTACTCGAGCCTCCTCGGCGGCAGCAAGACGGAGT
>JANOCF010000314.1:0-1927 GCA_031412055.1 Holophagales bacterium
ACCCTCCGGGTGATCCGGCAGAACATCGGCTTCTCGCTCCTGGTCAAGGCGGTCTTCGTGGCCCTCACCTTTGCCGGCTTCGCCTCGATCTGGGCGGCCATCGCTGCCGACATGGGGGCCTCGCTGCTGGTGATCTTCAATGGTCTGCGGCTCCTCAAGCTCCTTCCAGGGCCCGGCGAAGGACGCGCGCCAGCTCCTGAACGTTCGGCTCGGCCATCAGGCTCAGGTGGTGGCCGGGGACGGTGACGACTACGGACGGCTCCGAGGCGAGCCGAACCCAGGCAGCCCCTTCTCCGCTCCCCTCGGCGGCCACGAAGACCGTGGCCTGGCCGTCCAGCGGTTTCGGCCGGTAGATCCCGACCGCGCGAGCGTTGGCCTTGTAGACCTCCAGAGTTCGCCGGACCTGCTCCAGGCCCGAGCCGGGCGGCAGGAAGCCGGCCTCCCGCAGGCGCTCCAGCAGGCAGCGCATCTGCTCCTCGGGATCGAGGCCCTCCAGGTCCGCCGGGTCGAGGCCCACCTTCTTCCCCCAAAGATTCTCGACGTACCGGGCCATGTCCGCCAGGAAGGCGGCATCGTCCCCCAGCCCTTCCCCACCCGCGATACTCGGAGAGCTGTCAAGGAGCGCCAGCAGAGCGACCTCTTCTCCACTGGCGCGGAGCTGCCGCGCCATCTCGAAAGCGATCAGCCCTCCCAGAGACCAGCCTCCCAGGCGGTACGGCCCTTCCGGCTGCACGCGCCGGATCTCGTCCAGGTAGAGGGCGGCCATGTCCTCGACGCGGCTCAGCGGCTCGGTGTCCCCGGCAAGCCCCCGCGACTGCAGGCCGTAGAAGGGCTGGTCCGGACCCAGGTGCCGGGCGAGGGCCGCGTAGCAGAGGACGTCGCCGCCGGCCGGGTGAACGCAGAAGAACGAGGGCTCAGTGCCCCCTGTCTGAATCGGAACCAGACAGGAGGCCGCCCTGGCCGGTCCGGAGGGCGTTTCGTCACTGCGCAGCAGGGCGGCCATCTGCTCCACCGTCCCCTCCTGGAAGAGCACGGTCAGGGGGAGATCGCGCCCGAAACGCTGCTGAACGCGGGCCATGAGCCGCACGGCGAGGAGCGAGTGCCCTCCCAGCTCGAAGAAGTTGTCCCGCACCCCGACCCGCGGCACATCCAGGACCTCCGACCAGATCCCGGCAAGCTCCAGCTCCAGGACGTCGCGCGGTTCCATCCGCTCGCCCGGGGTCTCGAGGGCCAGCTCGAGCCGGCGCAGGACTCCGCGGTCGACCTTGCCGGTCGGCGCCAGGGGCAGGGCGCCGAGCAGCACGAAGCTCGACGGCACCATGTAGTCGGGCAGGAGGCCGCGCAGCCAGAACCGCAGATCCGGCACGATGTCCCCGCTCTCCAGGGTCACGACGAAGGCCGCCAGCAGGCGCTCGCCCCGGGCGTCCTCCCGCACCAGGACCGCGCAGTCGGTCACCGCCGGATGACTGCCCAGCGCGGCCTCCACCTCTCCCATCTCGATGCGCAGGCCGCGGATCTTGACCTGGCCGTCTACCCGTCCCAGGAAGTCGAGGTCCCCGTCCGGCAGCCGCCGGACCAGGTCGCCGGTCCTGTACAGACGCTCGCCAGCTCCTCCGAACGGGTCGGGCACGAAACGCTCGGCCGTCAGCCAGGGCCGGCCGAGGTAGCCGCGGGCGAGCCCGGCGCCGCCCAGGAAGAGCTCGCCGGGAACCCCCACGGGGACCGGCTGCCCGAGCGGGTCGAGCACGTAGGCCCGCGTGTTCGCCGCCGGCAGGCCGATGGGCGGATCGCGCCGGTAGACACCCTGGCAGACGGCCGAGGTGGCGTAGATCGTCGCCTCCGTCGGGCCGTAGCAGTTGAGCAGCCTTTCCAGGCCCGAAGACGGCGGCGACCACCGGCTGGCCAGCTCCGCCGGGCAGCGGTCGCC
>JANOCF010000315.1:0-2592 GCA_031412055.1 Holophagales bacterium
GCCCAAGGATCTGAGCTGCCGGCTCGGCGTCCGAGTCGGCGTTGCGGCATTCAGCTGGCCCTGCCGCCATCCTCCGATCAGGACACCGGAAGCAGAGGAGCGGGATAGGCCGCGATGTCGAGATCGACCGTGGCGATCGTCAGTCCGTGCTGCAGTGCCTGTGCGACGAGCAGTCGTCGAATGGGTCTCGGTGGAGTAGCGGAAGGTCGGCCAGGTGTGGCATCGCTCCCTCATCGATCGGCAGGCTGGCGATCCCGTGTGCGTCTCGTTGCCGCGCGAGGAAGTCGGCTGGAGGAGCCGGGAGCGGGAGCTTGCCGAGGTGGTATTTGATGACCACTTCCCAGACGGAGGCAACGCTCAGGTAAACCTCGTTGGATGGGTCCTGGCTGGCAGCCTGGAATGTGGCAGGGAGCTTCGGGTCCGCGGTGATGTACCAGAGGAATACGTGGGTGTCGAGCAGCAGCCTCATCGCCCCTCGAATCCCCGCAAGATCTCCTCCGGCAGCGGTGCATCGAAGTCGTCCGGGACCTTGAACGCCCCGGCGCAGAGGCCGAACGGTCGCGGAATGGGCTGGTTTGCAGGGACGGGCCGCAACTCGGCGACGGGCCGGCCGCCGCGTACCACGACGAGGTGTTCTCCAGCCTCAACGCGGTCCAACAGGGCGTCCGGATCTTGCTGTAGCTCTTGGAGGCTTACCGTGCTCATGTAGGAATTGTAGCAGGCCGAGCGCGGAGGCTTGCGGCCTGCTCTACTGCTGGAGCGACTGCAGGACGCGGTAGGGCATGCCTTCGAACGATCCCGAGGACATGGTGACCACGACGTCTCCTTCGCGCGCTTCGTCGACGGCGCGCTGGAAGACGTCGTTGGTGTCGGCGGCGACGGTCGCCGGGGCTCCGCCTGCGGTCAGCTCCTCGGCGAGGGTGCCGAAGTCGAGCCTCTCGTCGGCGCTCAGGCGCCCTTCGTGGAAGATGGGGGCGAAGAGCACGCGGTCCGCCTGTGAGAAGGCCTGACGGTAGGGCTCGTAGAAGAAGTGCCGGCCGGCCGTGAGGCTGCGCGGCTCGAAGAGGACCATCAGCCGGCGGCCGGGATAGCGCTGGCGCAGCGCGCCGAGGGTCTTGTCCACCGCGGTCGGATGGTGGGCGAAGTCGTCCACCACGGTTACGCCGCGGCCGGTGCCCAGCTCCTCCAGACGCCGTTTGACACCGTGGAAGCGGGCGAAGGCGGAGGCCACGTCCGCGGCAGGCAGGCCGTCCCGGCGGGCCGCGGCCCAGACGGCGAGCGCGTTGGAGACGTTGTGGCCTCCGGCCATGGGAAGCAGGATCTCGACGAGCTGATCTCCGTCGCGCACCCAAAACCGGCTGCCCTCGGGCGCGGCTTCGATCTCGCCTTCGGGATGGAGGTCGTTGGCAGGGTCCAGGCCGTAGAAGACGACCGGGCAGCGGGCGAGTCCCGCCAGCTCGCGGATCTTGGCGTCGTCGCCGCACGCGACCAGCAGGCCGTCGGCCGGCAGGAGACCGAGAAGCCTGGTGTAGGCATCCCACAGCGCTTCCGGGCTCAGGTAGAGGTCGGCGTGGTCGTACTCGACGCTGGTGAGGATCAGCGTCTCGGGCATGTAGTGGAGGAACTTGGGGCCGCGGTCGAAGTAGGCCGCGTTGTACTCGTCCCCCTCGATGACGAACCGCGGGCCGGAGCCGTCGCGGAAGCTCGCCGGGAGGTCGCAGGGCGCGCCGCCGATCAGGTAGCCGGGGTCGGCGCCGCAGGCCGTGTAGACCCAGGAGGCCATGGCCGTGGTGGTCGTCTTGCCGTGCGTTCCCGAGACCACCAGCGGGCGGTGCTCGGAGAGGAAGAACCGCGCGAGGGCCTGGGGCATGGAGAGCACCGGCAGGCCCAGCCGCTCGGCCTCGACGGCCTCGGGGTTGTTGCGGTGGATGGCGTTGCCCACGATCACCAGGTCGGGACGCGGGTCGAGATGGGCGGGATCGTAACCCGTCAAGGGGTGGATCCCGGCGCGCTCGAGCAGGGTGCTCATGGGCGGATACAGAGGGCCGTCGGTCCCCCGAACTCTATGGCCCTGCTCTTGCAAAAGGCACGCAAGAGGAGCCATCCCGGTGCCACCAATGGCCATGCAGTAAATATCGAGTGGAGCGGACTTCACGGGGCGAGGGTTCTCGTTCAACGCGCCGGAGTCTAGCATTTTCAGGGTAGAATCAAGAGTCTTTTCCGCAAGAGTCAAAGGAGCAAGTCGTATGAAACGTCACCTCAAGACCGTCAATTTGGCACTCTGCTGTGTCCTTCTCGTCGCGGCGAGCCTTTTCGCTCAGGCCCCGGCCAAGGGATCGGCCAAGCCCAAAGCCGTAGCCGTGGAGCCGGTCAAGGAGCTCGGGTTCGTGCCCAAGGGTGAGCAGGCCACTCACGAGTTCGTGATCCGCAACGACGGCGACGCGCCGCTGCAGATCCAGGAGGTCCGGGCGGCCTGCGGTTGCACGGTGGCGGAGTACGACAAGGTCATCGCTCCCGGCCAGACCGGCAAGGTCAAGATGTCGGTGGACACCACGACTTTCTCCGGTCCCATCGCCAAGGGCGTGACGGTCT
>JANOCF010000316.1:0-2283 GCA_031412055.1 Holophagales bacterium
GGGAGGCGCCCAGCGGCTGGCGAGCTCGGCCGGACAGCTCTCGCCCCCCACCAGGAAGGTATCGAGCGTGGGAAGGTCCGCCGGCAGGAGGGCCAGGACAGACGGGGTGCCCAGCGCGAACGTGATCCCGGCGCGGCGGACGAGGTCTCCGAGGGCTTCTCCCGACAGCCGGGCCTCCCTGGGCGCGACGTGCACCGTGCCACCCGAGGCCAGGGCAGCCCAGACCTCCAGGACCGAAGCGTCGAAGCTGAAGGAGGCGGACTGGAGGACCCGGGAGGACGGGCCGAGCCCGGCCGCCTCTATGGCATGGAGAACCAGGCGCACGGCCGAGCCATGGTTGACCATGACACCGTTGGGCCGGCCGGTCGAGCCCGAGGTATAGATGACGTAGGCGAGGTTTTCGGGGGTGGCGCCAGTTCTCTCTCCCGGCGGCGGGCAGGCGCCATCCAGGAACATCGTCTCCACAGTTTCCGGCAGCACCCCCGCCAGCTCTTCCGAGGTCAGGACGACGCGCACGCCGGCGTCTTCAAGCATGTAGGCCAGGCGCTCGCGGGAGTGGGCCGGGTCGAGCGGGAGGTAGGCGCCTCCGGCGAGGAAGACTCCCACGACCGCCACGACTCTCTCCAGGCCCTCCTCCAGGCAGATGCCCACGAGCGTTTCCGGACCCGTTCCCGCGTCCCGCAGCCGGTCCGCCAGCACCGCTGCCCGGTCCGCCAGAGCGCCGTAGGTGAGGCTCCTCTCCTCGTAGACGGCCGCGACCGCATCGGGCCTGCGGCCGGCCCACGCGGCGAACAGGTCGTGCAGGCAGCGGCCCTCTTGGACGGACGTTCGGGTGTCGTTCCATTCGGTCAGGATCTGGGCGGACTCGGCCTCGCTCAGGAAGAGCAGCTCCGAGGAGGAGAGGTCCGGCGCGGTGACCGCCGCGAGCAGGCGCTCGAAGCCTCCCATCATGCGATCGACGGTCGTGGCGTCGAACAGGTCCGTGGAGTATTCGACCGTACCCGACAGCCCTCCATCCCGCTCCTCCAGGCCGAGCGTGAGATCGAATCGTGAAGTCACCCCTCCCGCGCTCACCCGCCGCGTCTGCAGATCCCGGATCTCCAGGTCCCCGAAGGGTGCGTTCTGGAGCACGAACATCACCTGGAACAGGGGTGAGTAGGCGAGGCTCCTCTCCGGCGCCAGCTCTTCGACCAGTTTTTCGAAGGGCAGGTCCTGATGAGCATGGGCGGCCAGGGTCGTCTCCCGCACCTGGGCGAGCAGCTCTCGGAAGGTGGGTGCACCCGTCAGGTCTCCCCGCAGCACCAGCGTGTTGACGAAGAACCCGATCAATCCTTCGATCTCGACCCGGTTGCGCCCGGCGACGGGGGAGCCGACCGCGAGGTCGTCCTGGCCGCTGTAGCGCGCGAGAAGAGCCTGGAAGCCGGCGAGGAGGGCCATGAAGAGGGTGGCGCCCTCGCGCCGGCCGAGGGCGGCCAGCCGCCGGGTGAGCCCGGCCGGCAGCCGCACCGGCCGCGAAGCGCCCCGGAAGCTCTGGACTCCAGGGCGCGGCCGGTCGGTGGGCAGCTCCAGGCGCGCCGGCAGGTCCGCGAGCTGTCGGCGCCAGTAGGCGAGCTCGTTTTCGAGGACCTCGCCGTGCAGCCAGGAGCGTTGCCAGAGCGCGAAGTCCGCGTACTGGACCGGCAGCTCCGGCAGGGGCGACGGCCTCCCTTCGGCGAACGCCGCATAGAGAGCCGCGACCTCGCGCACCAGGACTCCCGTCGACCAGCCGTCGCTGACGATGTGATGCATGGTCAACGCGAAAATGTGATCGTTCTCGGCCAGCCGCAGCAGCAGGCTCCGCAGCAGCGGACCCCGGGCGAGGTCGAACGGGCGATCCGCCTCTTCCTCCGCCAAGGTGAGGGCCTGCGCCTCGCGCGCACGCTCCGGCAGCCCCGCCAGGTCCACCACGCTCAGAACGGTGGGGAGCGCCGCATGGATCACCTGCTCCGGAAAACCTTGCGAAGCCGCGAAGGTCGTGCGCAGCGCCTCGTGACGGCGCACGATCTCGCCGAGGCAGCGGGCCAGGACCCGCGAGTCCAGCGGTCCCTGGATGCGCAGCGCCGCCGGAACGTTGTAGAGCGGGCTGCCCGGCTCGAGCTGATCGATGAACCAGAGGCGCTGCTGGGCGAACGACAAAGGCAGAGGGCCCTGGCGGAGAGCCGGAGCGAGCGGCGGGGCCAGGGGGCCTGAGCCATCTCTTCGCATCGTCTCGATGCGGGCCGCGAGGTCCGCCAGCCGCGGGGC
>JANOCF010000317.1:0-8603 GCA_031412055.1 Holophagales bacterium
AATAATTCTGTCACCAAATCCAAATTCGATAACTTATACGGCTGCCGCGAATCGCTGCCCGATGGTATCAAGCGCGCGACCGACGTGATGCTCGCCGGCAAGGTCTGCGTCGTCGCCGGTTTCGGCGATGTCGGCAAAGGCTGCGCCGCCTCGCTCAAAACCGCCGGCGCCCGCGTCATCGTCACCGAAATCGACCCGATCTGCGCATTGCAGGCGGCGATGGAAGGCTATCAAGTCACGACGATGGAAGAAGCAGCACCCCAAGCCGACATTTTCGTCACCGCCACCGGCAATGAAGATATCATCACGCTCGAACATATGCGTACGATGAAAGACCGCGCGATTGTGTGTAACATCGGCCACTTCGACAGCGAAATCCAGGTCGCCGCGCTTAAAAACATGAAATGGTCGGAAGTAAAACCGCAAGTCGATGAAGTGGAATTCCCCGATGGCAAGCGCATCATCCTGCTCGCCAAGGGCCGGCTCGTGAATCTCGGCTGCGGCACCGGTCATCCGAGCTACGTGATGAGCTCCTCCTTCGCCAACCAGACGCTCGCCCAGATCGAGCTGTGGACGAAGCAGGGCGAGTACGAGATCGGCGTCTACACCTTGCCCAAGCAGCTCGACGAGAAGGTGGCGCGCCTCCAGCTCACCACGCTCAACGCCAGGCTCACCGAGCTGCGCGACGACCAGGCGAAGTACATCGGCGTGCCCAAGGAAGGCCCGTTCAAGACGGAGCACTATCGCTATTGAGCTGAGACCGGGCTGAAGCGACCCAAAAGAAAAGGGGACCGAGAAATCGGTCCCCTTTTTCTTTTTGCGCAGACCAGCCGGGGAGATCAGCGGCGGGAGACGACCTCGATGTCGCCTTCCCACTTCCGCAGCTCGAGAAGGGTATAGACCGGGAGCGGATGGAGCGTGCAGCCTTCGTCTCTCGCGAGGAGGTCCACGGACGGAATTCCGATGTCGTCCTTGACCTCCGCGTCCGTGGCCCACCAGCGCAGATAGGCGCCGTCGTCGTCCTTGACCTCTGAGTCCGAGGGGATCCATCCTCCCGGTTTCGGCGCGCAGGCCTGCCAGATGAGCTTGTCCGGTACCTCGCGGTTGTTGAGCCCGTTGTCTTCAACCACGAGCTGCACCCATCTGCCGATGTAGCTCGTGTGGCTGGAGTCCCTGACGAATCCGGTCATCACGGCCCTGTTCTTCTCGGTCACCATCCCGCCGATGTCTGCCTTGAGGTAGAACCCCGGGGGCGTTTCGCGGGGTTCCGGTTCTTCGGCGTCGGGGTCGACGTCCGGAATCGTTGCCTCGTCGGTGAGCGTCATCTGGCCGGTGGCAAAGCCCTTTTCGTCCGCGACAGCGTCGAACTCGACGTACTTGACTGCGTCGTCCTCTTCCATGACGAACCGGTAGCTGCCTCTGGCAGTGTCCTGGGCCATGGCTAGCTGCGGTGTGGTGAGGCTTAATAGAAACAGCGCAGAGGCCGACGAAAATCCAAGGTTCTTCATGGAGTAGCTCCCCTAATAGTTGTCACGAGTGTGGGCACGCTTCCGCTGGAAGTCAATCTCGCAGCCTTACCGAGAGCCCAGCTCCCGGGTGAGCAGCGCGTTGATCAGCTTGGGCAGCTTTGGATCGGGCTTGCCGCCGCCCTGCGCACCCTGTTTCATTACCTGCGCGATGAGGAAGCCGAGGATGCCGGTCTGTCCGGCGCGGTAACGCCCGACCTCGGTGGGGTGAGCGGCGATCACGCCCTGGACGACTGGCAGGAGCTGGGGGCGAACCTGCTCGAGCTGCTCCAGCTCCTCGTGCGAGAGCGGATCGGGGACCTTGGCCGTTTTCTCTTCCTTCTCCTTCGGCTCCTTCGGCTCCTTCGACTCCTTAGGCGGCTCAGGGGCCTTCTGCGTTACAGGCTTCTGGGCCTCGGGAGCCCACGAGTCCCGAAGGGGCACGGTGCGGTTGAAAACCAGTCGGTCGGGCCTCGAATCGATGGGATCGCGGAAGAAGTAGCCCTGTCGTTCGAACTGCAGCCGTTCTCCCAGCGCCGGGTCCACCGCCGCCGGCTCGATACGGCTGTCCGTGAGCGTTTCGAGGGCATTCGGGTTGAGGACGGCCTCGAAGCCGCCTTCCTCCAGGTCCGGGCGCTCGACTCGGAAGAGGCGGTCGTAGACCCGCACCTCGACCGGCACCGAGTGCTCCGCGGACACCCAGTGCAGGGTGCCCGGCACCTTGCGGCCGTCCGGAGCCGAGCCGCCGCGGGTGGCGGGGTCGTAGGTGCAGCGGACCTCGACGATCTCACCGCTCGCATCCTTGACGGCGCTCTCGCAGCGGACGAAGTAGGCATAGCGCAGCCGCACCTCGCGGCCAGGAGCGAGGCGGTGGAAGCCCTTCGGCGGATCCTCCGCGAAGTCGTCGCGCTCGATGTAGAGGACGCGCGAGAACGGCACCTTTCGCTCTCCCTCCTTGGGCACCTCGCGCGGGTAGAACGGCGCGTCCAGCTCCTCGACCTGGTCCTCGGGGTAGTTCTCGATCACCAGCTTCAACGGCCGCAGCACGCAGAGCACGCGGGGGACCTGCGGATTGAGGGCCTCGCGCTGGCAGTGCTCCAGGAGCGTGACGTCCACCGTGCTGTTCGCCTTGGCGACGCCCACCCGGTTGCACAGGTCGCGCAACGCCTCGGGGGTGAAGCCGCGGCGGCGCATGCCGGCGAGGGTCGGCATGCGCGGATCGTCCCATCCCGAGACGAGCTTGCGCTCGACGAGCGACAGGAGCTTGCGCTTGCTCATCACCGTGTAGGTGAGGTTGAGGCGGGCGAACTCGATCTGCCGCGGAGGGTCGGGGAACGGCAGGGTATGGACGAGCCAGTCGTAGATGTCCCGGTTGTTCTCGAACTCCAGCGTGCAGAGCGAGTGGGTGATGCCTTCGATGGCATCCGAGAGCGGGTGGGCGAAGTCGTACATCGGGTAGATGGACCAGGCATCGCCGCGGTGGTAGTGGGTGGCGCGCTTGATGCGGTAGAGCAGCGGGTCGCGCATCTTCATGTTCGCTGCCGACATGTCGATCTTCGCCCGCAGCACGTGGGCGCCGTCCGCGAACTCGCCGGCCCGCATCCGGCCGAACAGGTCGAGGTTTTCCTCGGCGGTGCGGTCGCGGTAGGGGCTGTTCCGGCCGGGCTCGGTGACCGTGCCCCGGTACTCGCGGATCTCGTCCTCGTTCAGGCTGTCCACGTAGGCCTTGCCCATCCGGATCAGCTCGACGGCAAAGTCATGAAGCTGCTCGAAGTAGTCCGACGCGTGGAAGAAGTTCTCGCCCCAGTCGAAGCCCAGCCAGCGCACGTCCCGCTGGATGGCGTCGACGTACTCCTGGTCCTCGGTCTCGGGGTTGGTGTCGTCGAGACGGAGGTGGCACTTGCTGCCGTTCTCCAGCGCCAGGCCGAAGTTGAGGCAGATCGACTTGGCGTGGCCGATGTGGAGGTAGCCGTTCGGCTCCGGGGGAAAGCGGGTGACCACCCGGCCGCCGTGCTTGCCGGCGGAGCGGTCGCGCTCGACCATTTCGCGGATGAAATCTCGTGTAGTAGCAGGGGCGATGTCGGACATTCCGCGAAGGTATCACAAGAAAAAAGGCCTCCGGTCGCCCGGACCGGAGGCCCCAAACCGAGGGAAACGAAGAGCTACTGCGCCTTCTTCTTCCACTCCTCCTCGGTGATCAGGTTGACCGGCTCCAGCTTGCGGGCGGTCAAGGCCTTGTTGGCCGAGGCCAGCTCGCCCTTGCCGATCGCGTCCAGCCGCGCCGCCGCCTTGTCGAGCCGTGCTCCGAGCAGAGCCGCCTGGTCGAGCTGCGACTTCGTGGGCCGGCCCTCGTAGCCGTTGATCCCGCCGTAGGCGTAGCCCAGCTTCTCCCGGAGCTGCTCCTCGCCCGACAGCCAGCCGCCTTCGCCCGTGGCCACCAGCGAAGCGTGGAACTTCGTCAGCTCGCCGGCGAGCGTATCGAGCTGCTTGCGCAACCTATCGTTCTGGGGCAGCGCCGCGGCCCGCTGCTGCAGACTCTCCCGCGCGCCCAGGGTGGCATCGACCACATAGGCCAGCCGCTCCATCATGCCGTGCAGCTTCAAGGCGGACTCGTGCTGGAGCTTGCGGTCCTCGGCCGAGTGCGTCGACCGCGGGTCGGGCGCGAGCTGCACCTGGCTTTCCAGGACCTGTCCACCCTTGGTGAGCCTGACCGTGTAGGCGCCCGCGGGCACGCGCGGACCGAAGAAGGAGTACGGCGCCTGGATCACGGAGTTGCCCCCGGGCGTGCGCGGGCTCTTCATGCGCATCGGCCAGGCCACGCGGTTGATGCCCTTGCGCTTGCCGGCCGGCAGGGTGGAGAGAAGCTCGCCCTTGTCGTTGTAGACCTCCAGCTTGAGGTCGCCCACGATGTGGCGCTTCTTGAGGTAGTAGGTGACGAAGGCGGCTTCGTCGGGGGTGCGGCCGACGTACTCCTCGTCGCCCGGGAACTCCTGGACGGACGAGGGGATGACCATCGGCGAAGGCCGCGAGGGCAGGAAAGCGACCTCCTGCTCCAGCACGTCGCGGGTCATCTTCCGCAGCGGCGTGATGTCGTCGAGGATGTAGACGCCCCGGCCGTGGGTGGCGAGGATGAGATCCCCTTCCCGCGGGTGGATGGCGATGTCGCGCACGGCCACGCGCGGGAAGTCGCCGCCGGTGTAGCGGCCCCATC
Source organism: Holophagales bacterium (assembly GCA_031412055.1). Lineage (GTDB taxonomy): Bacteria > Acidobacteriota > Thermoanaerobaculia > Multivoradales > UBA5704 > DATMER01. Next base: position 4,717 of record JANOCF010000317.1, read on the forward strand.
TCGCGCCGCTGTCGACCGAGATGAAGAGGCCGGTCTCGGTCCCGAGGAAGAGGAGGGCCGGGTTCTCCAGGTCCTCCCGGATGACGTGGGCGTAGCCATCCAGGGCGTCCGTCATCAGCGGCGTCCAGGTCTGGCCGAAGTCGGCGGTCTTGAAGACGTAGGTCTTCATGTCGCCGGAGGTGTGGCCGTCGAGGGTGGCGTAGGCCGTGCCCGCGTCGAAGTGGCCCGGCTCCACGTGGGAGACCCAGGTGTTGGCCGGCACGCCGGACAGGTTCTTCGTCACGTTGGTCCAGCTCTTGCCGCCGTCGCGGGTCACCTGGATGTAGCCGTCGTCGGTCCCCACCCAGATCACGTCCTTGCTCTTCGGCGACTCGGCGATCGAGTAGATCGTGGTGTGGTTCTCGGCGCTGGAGTTGTCGACGGTCAGGCCGCCCGACTGGAGCTGCTGCTGCCGCTTGGGGTCGTTGGTGGTCAGGTCGGGAGAGATCTTCTCCCACGACTCGCCCTTGTCCCGCGAGCGGAACAGGAACTGGGAGCCGATGTAGAGCGTGCCCGGCTCGCTGGGGCTCAGGTGGATGGGCGTGTTCCAGTTGTAGCGGTACTCCGGCTCGCCGTCTCCCGGCAGCGGCTGGATGTCGCGGTTCTCGCCGGTGGACAGGCGCATGCGGGAGATCTTGCCGCCCTGGTACTCGACGTAGACCACGTCGGGATCGGAAGGATCGCGGAAGGCATAGAAGCCGTCGCCGAAGCCGATGCTTCGCCAGTCGCGGTTCTGGACGCCCGCGGCGCCGCGCGACGGGCCGGACCAGGAGCCGTTGTCCTGCAGGCCGCCGTAGACCCGGTACGGCCAGTCCATGTCGTAGCTGACCCGGTAGAACTGCGACAGCGGCAGCGACTTGACGTGCCGCCAGTGGGCGCCCTTGTCGCTGGAGATGTAGACGCCGCCGTCCGTGCCGAGCACCAGCTCGTTCGGGTTCTTCGGGCTGATCCACAGGGCGTGGTGGTCGCTGTGGACGCTGCCGCCGCCCGGGCCGAAGGAGGTGTTGAAGGTCTTGCCGCCGTCGGTGCTGGTGGTCAGCGACAGGCCCGGCTTGTAGACCGTGTTGTGGTCCGTCGGGTCGATCACGATATGCGCGAAGTAGAAGGGGCGCACCTGGATGTTGAAGGAGGAGTTCATCTCCCGCCAGCTCTCGCCGGCGTCGTCGGAGCGGTAGAGGGCCGTGCTCTTGGTCTCCACCACGGCGTAGACGGTCGCGGTCCGGGAGGGCGCAACGGCGAGGGCGATGCGCCCCTTGTCGCCCTTGGGCAGGCCGGTTTCAACCTTCTTCCAGGTCTCGCCGCCGTCGGTGCTCTTGTACATGCCGGAGCCGGGGCCGCCGGAGCTGAAGTAGGAGGCGCCGCGCCGGAACTGCCACATGCCGGCGTAGAGGATGCCCGGCTCCTGCGGATCGATGTCGAGATCGGAGCAGCCGGTCTTCGCGTCCACGTAGAGGACCTTCTTCCAGCTCTTGCCGCCGTCCGCGGTCTTGAAGACACCGCGCTCCTCGTGGTCGTTCCACAGATGGCCGGTGGCGCAGACCCAGACGGTGTTGCTGTCGGCCGGGCTGACGCGGATGCGCGCGATGCGCTCGGAATTCTCCAGGCCCATGCGCTGCCAGTTGTCGCCGCCGTCGGTGCTCTTGTAGACGCCGTCGCCCACGGAGACGCTGTTGCGGACCCAGGTCTCGCCGGTGCCGACCCAGACGGTCTGTGGGCTCTTCGGGTCGACCTCGACGGCGCCGATGGACTGGGTGTGCTTGTCGAAGATCGGCCGGAAGGTGACGCCGAAGTCCCTGGACTTCCAGACGCCGCCGCTTGCCGATCCGACGTAGAGGGTGTTGGTGCCTTCGGCTACGCCGTCGATGGCGGCGATGCGTCCGCTCATCACGGCCGGGCCGATGGGCCGCGCCTCAAGCCCGGCGAAGGTGTTCGAATCGATCTCGGTACCCGCCGGCAGTGCCTGCTGGGCCTGGGAAGCCACGGCCAGCGCCAGGCCGGCCGCCGCCAGACAAAGAATTCTCTGAGGTGTGCGCATGTCGCGTCGTCCTCTCTCTCTGAAAAAATGGAATGGGACAGGGGCCGCGGGACGGTGCCCGCGGCCTTTCCTTCAACCGGTAGGCAACCGGTAGGGGCTTACTGCTGCTTCGGGGGCTCGACGGCCGCCTTCGCGGGCATCTCGAAGCGGCTCGCGGGCAGTTCCGGGTTGATCTCGATCGAGGCGATGGAGATCGTTACGCCGGCGCCGTCGGGAGCGCCCTTGGGCTTGGACTGGATCGAGTGGGGGAAGACCAGGCCGCCGACCTCCTTGTAGTCGCCGAACACCGTCTCGCCCTCGACCTCCTGGCCGCGCACGTTGGTCTTGCCGTCGGCCTTGATCTCGAGGTAGCTGTCGGCGTCGAGGTACAGGGTCACGAGGTCGCCGTTCTTCTTGGTCACCTTGAGCTTGTGGACCGGGGTGCCCTCGACCTCGCCCTTGCCCAGGTACTCGACCTGGTGGCCTTTCTCCTTGTAGTCGACCAGCATGCCGTCGAGGTCGGCCTGATCCTCGACCTGCTTGAGGTCGTCAGGGGACATCGGCTCAGGGTCCTTCTTGCCCATGAACGGCATCACGGACCAGCCGGACTTGCCGTCGTAGGCCTGGATGCCGGTCATCCCCTGGAAGATGAACTCCATCCGCAGCTTGCCCGGGCGGGCCAGCTCCATGACCATGGGGGCTTCCATGCCGCCGCCCATCATCATCTTGCCGCTCATGCGGACGGTCTGGACGGCCTTGAGCTTCGTGAGACCACCCTTGGCCTCGATGTTCTTCTGGATGATCTCGTCAGCGGTCTGGGCCCAGGCCGCCGAGCCGATCAGGCTGGCCAGGAACAGGCACGCGAAAGTCTTGCGCTTCATGGATGTCCTCCTTTGGACTGTTTCAAATGCCTCGGTGGGAACCAATATCAGAATAGCCGACCTACTCCCCCGGCGCTACAAATCCATGTCCTCCATACGTCGCGCCGGGAGAAAAGTTGCTCCCGGGGGCTGGAATTCAGGCCCCGCCGTCGCTCCGTCCTGCGCCGCCAACCCTCCGGCCGCTCCCGCCGTCGCTCCGGCACGGCCCGCCGACCCTCCGGCCGCGTCTGCCAGCCCTCCAGCCGGAGCGGGTGACGGTACTGTGTCCCCTGCCGACCCTACGGCGCGGCGTGCGCGGGCTCCAGCGGCACGTGCCGACCCTCCGTCAGCGCGTGCCGACGCTCCAGCCGCTCATGCCGGCGCTCCAGCCGCCCGTGCCGATGCTCCAGCCGCGCGTGCCGTCTCGACGGCGGCCAGGAGCAACGATCTTGACTCCGGCCGACGCTCCCCGGTACCTTGAACCCATGAACAACGAAGAGCTGATTCAAAAGGCGCTCGCCCTGCCTTTATCGGAGCGGATCGACCTGGCGCAAGCGCTATGGCAGAGCATCGAGAAGGGGCCTGAGGCCGACGGCAGCGCAGAAGAGCGGGAAGCCATCGAGAAGGCCAAGAGGCGGGATCGGGAGTTGGAGACGGGAGCCGTCGAGGGACGTTCTCACGAGCAGGTCATGGAGGCTGCCCGCCGAGCTCTCCGATGCGGCTGATCTACCACCCGGATGCCGAACTGGAGTTGGTAGAAGCCGCCGAATTCTATGAGGAGGTGTCTGGGAATTCTCCCGGAAGTCAGCGCCAGAGGCGCGCAGGCGTAATGCCAGGGGTTTAAACCCCAGGTAGGCTCCCGCCCCCGATTCACGAAGTCCCGAAGGGTCGCAGGGTCAGCGGCAAGGGCAGCACGGCCGGCGTCCCGTCGGGGCTTGGGTTTACTGGATGGGGCTGACCTGGGGCGGAAGCCC
>JANOCF010000318.1:0-5975 GCA_031412055.1 Holophagales bacterium
CCCAGACTCCGACCCGCGTCGCCGCCGTGACCGGCGCTTCCCGTGGTCTGGGCGCGGCCCTCGCGCGGGTCCTCTCCCAGGAAGGCTACGCGGTCGCCCTGGGTGCCCGGGACGTGGCTGCGGTCGAGCGGCTCGCTTCGGAGCTTCCCCAGGCTTTCGCCCATCGCCTGGACGTGGCCGACCCGGACAGCGTCGAGGCGTTCCGCCGGGCCACGATCGAGCGCTTCGGCCGGATGGATGTCCTGATCAACAACGCCGGGATCGGCGTCTTCCGGCGGCTGGAGGAGACCTCCCGCGAGGACTTCGAGACGACCTTCCGGGTCAACGTTCTCGGGGTCTGGGCCACGACGGTGGCGTTTCTGCCTTGGCTCAAGGAGAGCCGCGGCCTGGTGCTCATGGTCTCCTCGGACGTCTCCACCCGGACCTTCCCGACCGGCGGCTCCTACACGGCCTCCAAGTTCGCCCTGCGGGCGCTGACCCGGACCCTGCAGCAGGAAAACCCGGAGCTGCGGGTGCTGGAGCTCCGTCCGGGCGCCATCGACACCTCGTTCGCGGGCTCAACCCCGGGCGCTCCCGGCAAGGAGTGGTTCCTTCAGCCCGGCGTCGTGGGCGAGGCGCTCCGTTTCGCCCTGCGGCTGCCCGCCGGGGCGCGGGTCGAGGAGATCGTCCTGCGCAGCTCGCAGCAGACCCCCGAGTTCTGACGATGCGCCGTACCGTCTCGGTCCTCCTGCTCTCGATCCTCCTGCTCTCTGTCCCGGGCCGGACCCAGCAGACCCAGCAGAAGAAAGAGATCGTCGTGTGGCACTCCTTCCAGGGCGCGGCTCGGCTCGCGTTTGAAAAGGTGGTGGAGAGCTACCGCGGCAAGGGCGGCTGGAGGGCCGTGGCCGTGGCCATGCCGGCCGACCTCCTGGCCTCGCGGGCGGCCTCCCAGATCCCCCTCGGCCAGGGGCCGGACCTCTTCCTGTACACCCAGGACCGCCTCGGCGCGTGGGTCGAGGCCGGGAAGATCGTGGAGCCGCTCGCGCCGGACTCGCGCATGCGGGCGCGCTTCCTCCCCGGCTGCTGGGACGCGATGACCTACCGCGGCAAGGTCTACGGTGTTCCCCTGGAGGTGCGGGTCCTCGCCCTCTTTTTCAACCGGAACCTGCTGCCCGAAGCTCCGCTGTCCTCCAAGGAGATGGCGGCGCAGGCCAAGCGGCTCACCAGCCCCGAGCTGGGCAAGTTCGGCCTTGCCACCTGGTACACCGACTTCTACTACCACGCCCCCCTGATGCACGCCTACGGCGGCCGCGTCTTCGGCGACTCCGGCGAGCCCACGCTCAACGCGGCGCCCAACGTGAAATCCGTCTACCTCCTCCGGAGCTGGCTGCGCCAGGGGTTCCTCCCGGCGGGTCCGACGACCACGCTCATCACCTCGCTGTTCAACGAGGGGAAGCTGGGCATGGTCATCGCCGGTCCCTCGTTCGCGCAGGGCATCGCGCCTTCCGTCCCGTTCGCCGTGGCCCCGCTGCCCGTGGTGGACGAGGCGGAGGGCAAGCCCATGCGGCCGTGGATGACGGTGCAGGGCGTCCACCTGGCCGCCACCTCCCGCAACAAGGCCGCGGCGCTGGAGCTCGCCCTCTACCTGACCGACCTCCCCGCGGGCCGCACCCTGGCCGTGGAGGGAAAGGTGCTGCCCGCGCACGCGGGCGTCTACCTGGACGGCAAGGTGAGCGGCGACATCGTAATGCAGGGCTTCCGCCGGCAGCTCGACAACGCCGTGCCCCTGCCCAACCTCCCGGGCGTGAACCGGATCTGGGGCCCGCTCGGCCGCGCGCTGGAAGCCGTGGCCGAGCGGCGGCTCCTGCCCAGGGACGCGCTGGACCAGGCGCAGAGAGAAATCCTGAAAAACTGGTAGCGGGCATCGCCACGCCGCGTGGTGACGCGTGGCCGTTGGGTAGATGACGCAATGCGGCGTGAGGACGCGCAACCGCCGGGGAGAGCCTCGTCCCCGCAGCGGGCGAGGCGCAACGCCAGGGGATGGCCCCATTTCCTGGCGTTGCGGCGCGCAACCGCAGGGGATGGCGTCATTTCCTGTGGGGATGAGGCGATTTCCTTCGGGTACGCGCCGCGCGCGCAGGAAATGAGGTGCTCCCCGCGCGTTGGCTCGCCGGATGACGTTGGGGAGCGTCTCCCCATCGTTTCACGCTTCTTGGCAGGCTCTTTGCTCCACCGCACCGGGCATGGAAGCTGCGACCCCCACGCGGGGATTCATGGACCGCTTACGCGCATGGTGGAGGCAACTGCCCCGCCGGACCGCTCTTCTCTGGCTCGGCGTCGCGCCGCTGCTCACCCTGCTCATCATCTCCTTCGCCTGGGAGAGGTGTTTCTTCGCGGGCTGCCCGGACGTACAGGGCCTGGCCGCCTTCCAGCCGGGCGGTGCCCCCGTCCTGCTCGACCGCTACGGCGAGGTCTTCGCGGACCTGACGCCCGTCGAGCAGGAGGTCGTCCCGCTGTTCGAGATGCCGGCGCATGTCGCCCAGGCCTTCATTGCCGTGGAAGACCGGCGCTTCTACGACCACAAGGGAGTGGATTGGCGGCGGGTCGGCGGGTCGGTCATGGCCAACGTCAAGTCCGGCGGCTTCTCGCAGGGCTTCAGCACCATCACCATGCAGCTCGCCCGCAACGCCTTCCCCGAGACGATCCCCGGGCAGGAGCTGACGACCTCGCGCAAGTTCCTGGAGGTGCGGATCGCCCAGGAGATCGAGGCGCGCTATTCCAAGGAAGAGATCCTCGAGCTCTACCTGAACCACATCTACTTCGGCAACCGGGCGCAGGGCATCGAGGCGGCGGCGCGCCAGTACTTCGCCTGCTCGGCCAAGGAGCTGACCCTGCCGCAGGCCGCGACGCTCGCGGCCCTGCCCAAGGCGCCCAGCCACTACGATCCGCGCCGGCATCCCGAAAAGGCCATGGAGCGGCGCAACCTGGTTTTGACCCTGATGGAGACGCAGGGCCGCCTGCCGCGCCCCATGGCCCGCGAGGCCCGCCGTGCTCCCCTCGGGATCGCCCCCGCGCCGCGCCAGACGGGGGTCGAGTCCGGCCTGGCTCCCTGGTTCGTGGAGCAGGTCCGCCGGGAGCTGGAGTCGCGCTTCGGGTCCGACATCTACCGCCAGCCGGTGAGAATCCGCACGACGCTCGACTCCCGCGCTCAGCGCGCGGCCGAGGAGGAGCTGTCCCGCCAGCTCAAGCGGGTGGAAAACGGCGATCTGGGCGCGTTCAAGGGGACGCGCTACTCGGCTTCGTCCACGCCGTCGCCCAAGGGCACCTCCTATCTCCAGGGGGCGATCGTGATGCTCGACGCCCGCAACGGCGACGTCCTGGCCTGGGTCGGCGGGCGCAACTACGCGCACTCCCAGTTCGACCGCGTGGCCTCCGCCCAGAGGCAGATGGGGAGCGCCTTCAAGCCGTTCGTCTACGCCGCGGCCCTGCGCGAGGGGTACGTGCTCAGCCAGCCGCTCCCGGACCTGCCGCTGCGCGTGAACATGGGCCAGGGCCAGATCTGGCGCCCGAAGAACTTCACCAACCGTTACGAGGGCGACGTCACGATGCGCGACGCCCTGGTGCGGTCCAAGAACGTGGTCACCGTCCGGCTGGCGGGGGCGATCGGCCTGGGCGAGGCGGTGGGTGTGGCGCGCACGGCAGGGATCGAGAATGTGCCCGAGGTGCCCTCGGTGGCGCTGGGCACGGTCGCGGTCTCACCCCTGGAGCTGACCTCGGCGTATACGGGTTTCGCGAATCAGGGCGAAGCGGTGGAGCCGCGGATGATCCTCCAACTGGAGGACGAGGACGGCCGGGTGTTCTGGAAGTCGGAGCCCCGCCGCAAGCGGGTGCTGGACGCGGCCGTCGCCTACCTGATCACCGACGTCCTGGCCGAGGCGCTGCGCCGCGGCACGGGCATCGGCGCTCTCAACGTGCCCGGAGGATTCCAGGTGCCGTCCGCGGGCAAGACCGGCACGACCAACGAAGGGGCGGACGCCTGGTTCGTCGGCTACACGCCCGAGATCGTCTCCGGGGTCTGGATCGGTTTCGACAGCCCGCGCGCGATCATCGAGGATGCGACGGGCGGCCGGCTGGCGGCGCCCCTCTGGGGACGGGTGGCGCAGCGGTTCTACCAGAACCGCAAGGCGCCCCAGGCGTGGAAGGCGCCGGCCGGCGTGGTCGCGCGCCAGGTCGATCCGGCCACGGGCCTGATCCTCAAGGAGGGCTGCGCGCCGAGGTCCGGCGAGGCCTACCGCGAGCTCTTCCTGGAAGAGCTCCAGCCGGCGGCCTGGTGCCCCGGCCGGGAGAATCGTCCCCGCAACGGCTTCCCGGCCATGCGTCTGATGGAGGAGCGGAAGGCGCGCGAGCGGGAGGCAGCCCAGCTCGCCGAAGCGCGCCGGACCGAGCAGGAGCGCCTGCGCAGGGAAGGCGAGACCCGGCAGACGCGGGAGGCCGAGCTGGCCGAGGCCCGGAAACGGGAAGCGGCCGAGCTGGCAGAGGCCCGCAAGAGGACGGAGACCGAAGGCGAAGAGGCCCGCAGAAAGGTCGAAGAGGAGCGCCAGGCGCGGCTGGTCCGCGAGAAGAATGACAAGGCGGACGAGGAGAAGGCGCTCCTGGCCCAGGAACGGGAGCAGAAGCGGGAGCAGGAGGAGCAGAGAAAGGACCGGGAGGCAGCGCGCATCGCCCGCATCGAGGCGGAGGAGCAGCGCCTGGAGGAGCGTGAGGTCGAGATCGCGCGGGAGGAGCGCCGTGTGCGCGCCCGCGCCGACCGGGAGCAGCGCGCTCGCGACGAGGAGGCTCCCACCACGTCTGCCCCCGAGGAAGAAGAGGCCGAGGAAGCCGAGACCGAAGAAGAGGAGGCTGAGGAGGAAGAGGCCTCCGCCGACCTGAGCGGCTGGTGGGAGCTGACCAACCGCATCGACGAGACCAACTACTCCCAGTACAAGGGTCTGCGTCTCGGCTACAGGGTCCAGATCGAGCAGGAGGGCAACCGCATCAGCGGCCGGGGCCAGAAGTGGACCGAGGACGGACGTTCCATCGGCTCATCCGGCCGTACACCGCTCACCGTCACCGGCACGATCGAAGGCCGCAAGGTCACCCTCAAGTTCACCGAGCATGGAGCCAAGCGCTCGTCGAGCGGCGGCTTCACCTGGACGCTCTCCGGCGACCGCACCAAGCTAAGCGGAAGCTTCTGGAGCAACGCCGCCGGCGCAAGCGGGCGTTCTACCGCTGTTCGCATGCCCTGATCACAAGTCCGATTGCACGATCCGCTGCGCCAGCCCCTCGATCGAGAGGGGCGCGCAGCCTTCGGCGTTGTTGTTGACCGTGCAGACGAACGGCCGTCCGGCGGCGAGGGCGTTGTGCGCGAGCCGGGTCAGGGCTTTGCGGGCGGCCTCGTCCGGGGAGACCAGGCGGTTGAAAGGGGCATAGAGTCGGCCTGCCTGCTCGTAGGTCATCCCCGGGCCGAGCAGCCAGCGGACGAGGGTGATGGGCGTGCGCGGACGGTCGGTGCCCGCGAGCCGGGACTGGGTGACGACGTCGGGCATGCGCGGGTGGACGTTGTGACAGTGGCAGGCGCGGGCCTCCGCGAGAGCGTCGGCGTAGGCCGGGGTCAGGATCTCCCGGTTGCGGACCTCCACGGCGTAGACCGGTCCCCTTGGCAGGGCGCAGAGGAAGCGCCGCAGCTCGTCCGCGAAGCGGTCGGGCACGCCCAGGTCCTGCGGCGCGAACTGGAAGAGGAGAGCGCCGGCCTTGGGCCCCAGACCCTCGACGAAGGGAGCCACGACCTGGTCCGCGGCATAGGCCGGATCGAGGAACAGCGGGTTCACCTGGCCGCGCTGGTCGCCGTAGCGCGGCCGGTCCGGCCAGCGGGAGATCGTGCACGCCTCGTGCGCCTTGACGACGAAACGGAAGTGGTCCGGCACCTGGGCCGCGTACTGGGCAAAGTCCCTGGCCGA
>JANOCF010000319.1:0-1690 GCA_031412055.1 Holophagales bacterium
TACCCGCCCGGGTATGAAGAGCGGAGCGGCGTGCGTCATGAGACCTCCTTCGTGCGTGCGGATGAGAGCAGGGATGGACTCGGGTCAGGCGGCGCGGCGCATCTCCCGGCAATCGCTGCGCAGCGACAATTAGTCCTGTGCACTGGCGACAACTACTCCTGTGCAATCCAGCCAAGGTCGGAAGAAGTGCCAGAGCTTTCTGGGAAAGGGAAGCGCCCGGAAGAGGTGCCAGAGCTTTCCGAGAAAGGGCAGCGCAGAACTCGGCAGCGGAGCCCGATGATCTCGCCCCCGTCCGTAGAAAGAGGCTCCGAAGGGCTGACCGCTGCGGGAATTGCCTCTGCACCCGCTGACTGACGTGGCTTCCAGGGGGTCTCAACTGGCTCCAAGGTCAACCTGACGGCTCAAGAAGACAGTCCTCCGCCCTTCCCGCCTCGATCAGAGCTCGAAGCATGCAAGTCGTCGTTCAGTCTGAGGGTCGGGACAGCGTTATCGTCGGTCTACGGGGGCCGGGCAGGAGACGGGCTCACGAACGGCAAGGCAGGCGGGAACGATCCCACGGGGAACTTCGCCGACCGATCCCCCACTTTGAGCTTCTCGGCAGCTTCCCGGAAGGCGGCCACGAACGTGTAATAGGCCTCCCAGAATCCTTTCCTGACAGCCTTGCTCGCAGCGTGGAAGGCAGGCGCGGGTGACTTCTTGGTCTTGTTGGGACGGGTCGTCGGACTCTGCTTGAGGATTGCCTGCACTCCAAGGGGCCGCAGCCCCTTGCTCTCCCGCTCGGCTTTCCCCTCGGCCTCGATCTGCTCGACAAGACCCGCCACCCGCTCCCGGTACTGCTCCGGAAGCAGGTGCTTCCAGCAAGGGAGCGGCGACAGCACGAGCTCCTCCCGGGAGGCGTACTCCATCACCCCGAAGTCCTCACCCCGGTTACGGGCGGCATACTCCTTCGTGCGGTCGAACCAATACCCCTCCAGCGGCTTGCCGTGGAGGAGCGCCCCGGCCGAATGTACGCCAGGCCACTCCTCCACCCGGGATACAAGTCCTTCCTTGACTCCGTGGGCTAAGACGTAACGGAGCCGGCCAACCTGGGCAGCCTCCTCGTCGCTGATCAGGATCGCCTGATAGCGCCTCGACCAGAGACCATGCGGCCAGTCGACCAGCCGGTCCACCTCCAAGGCCAGGTTTGCGTCGACGTACTGCATGAACCGCGCGAGCTGCTGGGCATCCTCCACCTGCAGCAGAGCGTGCCAATGGTTGGACATGCAGACCACGGCGCAGCACCCCACCCCATAGCGCTGCTGCGCCCGGCCCAGAACACCAAGGACGATCTGGTTCAGGGCAGGGCTCGGCCTGAGGAGGAGCCGGGACTGCTTCGTCCGCACGGTCACCTCCACCAGAGCACCTCCTTCAGGGATGAAGCGCACACCTCTGCTCATTCACCCCATTAAGAAACGGAAAACGGACCCGGAATGTCATTTCACCAGGCGCTTCATAGCTGCCAGCTCCATGGAGGTGGTGGCGGGCCGCAGGACTTCGCCTGGGCACTCCCGAATGAAAATTCGCCAGAGGGGAATCGTTCTGAAACGTTTGGGAGCCGTTCTGAATCTCAGGGAGAGGATCTGAAATGCTGGAGAGCGATTTCGAACGGCTGGGAACCGATCTGAGAAACCGCGAGCCGATCCGATCCCGA
>JANOCF010000320.1:0-5183 GCA_031412055.1 Holophagales bacterium
GATGGGCGCTCCTGGCCGCGGCCCTGGCCTGGCTCTACGGCCGGATCCCGCATCGCGGTCTTCTATTTTGGACCGCCGGGCTCGCCGCCGCCGTGTTCACACGGCTGTCGCTCAACCCGGACGTCCTTGCCTACCACCCGCGGGCCGAGGTGCCGGTGCTGAACTGGTATCTCTACACCTACCTGGTCTCCGCCGTGGCCCTGCTCGCCGCGGCCCGGCTCCTGCGCCGGACCGACGACCGTCTCGCAGGCGGGCTGCCAAGGCTGTCCACCCTGGCGAGCGCCGCCGGCGGGGTGCTCCTGTTCCTGCTCCTCAACATCGAGATCGCGGACTTCTTCTCGACGGGCGAGACGCTGACCTTCGCGTTCCTCTCCGGCCGGGCCACGCTCGCGGAAGGCTTGACCTACACCCTGGGCTGGGCGATCTTCGCCCTGGCGCTGCTGGTGACCGGCATCGCGCTGCGCAGCGGGCCGACGCGGGTGACAGCCATCGGCCTTCTTGTGGTGACCGTGATCAAGGGCTTTCTCTTCGACCTCTCATCGCTCGGCGGCCTCTACCGCGTGGCCAGCTTCGTGGGCATGGCGGTCTGCCTCGCGGCCGTGGCCGTGCTCATCCAGAAGTTCGTCCTGGCAAGACCGGAAGAGGAGAGAGGATGAAGACCGCGCTCCGGGCCATCCTTCTGGCCCTGCCCCTGGCGGCACCGCTGGCGGCGCAAAACCCCGAGGTCGGCCGGGCCGGCGCGCCCCTCAATCCCAGGGAGTTCCGGTACACCCGGGAGATCCGTCCGGCCGGACCGGGCCTGGTCGTGCTGACCCTGGACGCCGCGGCCCTTTCCCACAGCTCGCTGGACGATCTCCGCATCGCCGATGCCCGTGGGAACCAGATTCCATACCTCAGAGAGGAAAGCCCGGACCCCGTCCTCGTCAAGCTCGCCGCGCCGCGGAGAGTGAAGGAGGACAAAGACCCTCGCGGCCTCTCGCGCTACCGGTTCCGGCTGCCCGACGCCAACCTCCCCTCCGCCCGTCTCTACCTGGACACCCCGGCGGACATCTTCGAGCGGACCGTGCGCGTAGAGGGGCCGCGCTCACCCAGAGGCAGGCCGAGGTGGACCCTTCCGGAGACCGTCTGGCGGGATGACGATCCGCAGCAGCCGGCACCGCCCCTGAGGCTGGACCTTCCGGCCCGTCCGGGCGAATTCCTGGACATCCTCGTGGACGAAGGGGACAACGCGCCTCTCGCCTTGGGACGGGCGCGGCTGCACCTGGACACCTGGCGCCTTCTCTTCTTCCATCCCGGGAATCGCGAGAGGGGAGTCCGGCTCCTCTACGGCCACGACCGCCTGGGACCGCCGCGCTACGACCTGACCCTGCTGGCGTCCCGGATCGATTCCGCGCAGGCCCGGGAGGCCGTCCTGGGTCCCGAGCCGCCCCGCTCCAGGGCGACCGGCGAGCAGACCCCGCGAGGCCTCTTCTGGGGAGCTCTCGTCGTGGCGGTGGTGGTGCTGTTCGGATTGATGGCCCGGCTCATCCGGGAGGAAGGGACGGCGGACCCCAAGACGTAATCGACTCATCGCCGTCCGTCTTAAGAGGGTAGCGGCCAATCTCTCGCGGCTGTCAAAGGAGCCCTCATGAACCACCTTCTCCATGCCTCGTACGCGGCCTTCACTCTCCTGCTGCCGGCTCTCCCCGCCGCGGCCCAGATCACCGTCTATCCCGGCATGTGCGACGCGTCCGCGGCCGTTGCGGTCGGACCGAAGATGTTCGTCGTCGCCAACGACGAGGACAACGAGCTGCGGGTCTATCACTCCACCACGCCCGGCGATCCGGCTCCGACTCTCCTGCTCGACTCCTTCCTGGGGGTCGAAGAGGAAAGCAAGGAAGCCGACATCGAAGGCGCCACCCGGGTCGGGGACCGCGTCTACTGGATCGCCTCTCATGGCAGGAACAAGGAGGGCAAGGAACGCCCGAACCGTCTGCGGCTGTTTGCCATCGACGCGACCGTCGTCGAGGGCAAGGTGCGCCTCGCCCCTGTCGAAGAAGCCTACAAGGATCTCCTCACGGACCTGCTCAATGCGCCGGGCCTGAAGGATCTCAATCTGAAGGAGGCGTCGGAAAAAGCCCCTGAAGATCCGGGCGGTCTGAACATCGAAGGGCTTACCAGGACCCCCGAGGGTGCCCTGCTCATCGCCTTCCGCAGCCCCATTCCGGATGGGGCGGCGCTGCTCGTGCCCCTGGAGAACCCGCAGGATGTCGTCGACGGCAAAGCAAAGGCGAGGCTGGGCACTCCGATTCGACTTGCTCTCGATGGAAAAAGCGGCATCCGGAGCATCGAGTACGACGAGACCAAGAAAACTTATCTGATCATCTCGGGGCCTCCCGCCAAGGATGGCGCCTTCAACCTGTACCGGTGGTCGGGCCGGCCCTCGGAGGAGGCGAAGCTTGTCAAGAAGTTGGACCTCCAGGGGATGAGGCCGGAAGCCTTCATCCTCTACCCGGGAGAGAAGACCAGAATCCAGGTCCTCAGCGACGACGGCGACGAGAAGGTGGACGGGAAGGACTGCAAGAAAGCGAAGCCGGAGAAGAGGAGCTTCCGAAGCGTCTGGGTCGACCTGTAGGCGAAGCAGGAGCCCCGGCCTCCTCGCGAAGGCCGGGGCAGCAGGGAGACCGTCAGGGCACGCAGGCCGTCACGGACACATCGTCCAGGAACCAGCCGTCGTCGACCACCGAGCCGTCGGTGATCGCCGTGAATCCGATCCGCACCGAGTGGCCGGCGCAGCCACCGGGGAACCCGGCCGTGATGCAGGCCGCGTCGAGGTTCACGGTGGTGTTCGCGAACGTGGCCGCGACGCCGGTGAAGGCCGGCAGACCCGCGGCGCCCGAGGGCGCGCAGGAGGCGCTGATCGTGCCGTTGTAGCTGGTGCCCGAGAGGATCGCGGTCGCCGGCACGTTGGCCCAGGCTCCGCCGTCCACCGAGACCCGCAGCGTGCCGCCGTCATAGCCCGACTCGAACCGCCGCCGGTGCCAGAACGAGAGGCGCGAGACGGTGGTGCCGGCCGGAACCGTGATCGCCGGCGGGTGCACGTAGTTGAAGTTGGTGTTCGTGTAGTCGGCCGTGCAGGACGTGCCGCCGAAGCGGAAGATCTTCGTGCCCGTGCGCGCCGTGCAGGTCTGGATGCCGCGCCAGCTCGCGGTGGCCCCGCCGGACAGGAACGTCCCCCGGGTCCAGCCGCCGAGCCCGGTGCCGGTCTCGAAACCGCTGGTGTAGAGCGTGGTGTTGACGCAGGACGGGCAGCCAGCCGTCGTGGCCGAAGCCTGGGCCGAGCTCGCCGACTCACAGCCCGCGTAGGCGCGGACCACGTAGTAGTAGGCCGTGTTGCAGCTCACTGCGGTGTCCGCGAAGGTCGTGCCGGTCGCCGTGCCCACCTGCGTGTACGGGCCGCCGGACGTGGCCGAGCGGTAGATCCGGTACTGGGTGGCGCCGGAGACCGCCGACCAGGAGAGATTGATCTGGGTGGGTCCGGCGGCCGTGGCCGTCAGGCCTGTTGGGGCCGCGGGCGGCGTGCAGGTGGAGCCGCCGATCGCGTTCGGGGGCAGGTTCGAGCCCAGGTCGCTGATGATCGCCTGGATGGGCAGGCCGCGGTTCGGGCAGGTGGCGCAGTGATGCAGGCTCACGACCAGGTGATCGTTGTACCCGAGCACGGGCGAGCCCGACGAGCCGCCCTGCGTGTCGCACATGTAGCCGACGTCGTTGCCCGATCCGCCGGAGCACGGAGGCTCGGTGAGGCTGTAGACCTCGCACTTGCCCGAGGCGTCGCTCGCGTGGGTCGAGTTGTCGGCGATCTTCTTGCCATACGCGGCCGGGTGGCCCGGGATGTAGATCCGCTCGTCGACCACCGCGCCGGAGCTCCGGAGCTGGAGGAAGCCGTAGGTGCCGGTGGGATTGGTGGGGAGCTGGACCAGCGTGTAGTCGAGGATCGCGTCGTTCTGGATGAACGTGGCGGACGTCGCCACCACCGTGCCCGGGCAGCCGCCGAACGTGGCGCAGCTCGTCGTGCAGGTCGCGCCTTCGGCCATGAACTCGTAGTCGGTGTTGGCGGCGTCGGAGGCGCTGGTGATGCAGTGCTCGTTGGTCATCAGGTGACCGGAGTCGCCGACGAGCCAGCCGGTGCAGCCGCCGGAGCCGTTGATGATCAGCCGGGCCACCGCGCGGGACTTGTCGTAGATCGAGGGCTCCGTGGACTGCAGGCACTTGGCCCACTGGGAGTCGTCGACGCCGCAGATCGCCTCGGTGGAAGGCTCGCCGAGCGCCAGGGCGTCCGCGTAGCCGGCGGCGAAGCGGTCGAGCTCGACCGCGCCCGCGGGCACCGGGTGCGACGACCACATCTCGAGGACGGCGGTGTCGCCGGGGATGTGGATGCCCCAGAACCCTTCGGTCACGCCGAGCTCGCCCTTGCCGGTGCCGGCGAACTTCCAGGACCGCTTGCCGTCGGGAGAGCGGACGATCAGCGACGCGCCGCCCGGCAGGTTGAAGCGCGAGAAGTGGGGCGCGATGTAGCTCGCGCCGGGATAGTGGATCTTCTCCGTCCAGACCATCTCGGCCTCGCCGCCGCTCTTGCGCGGCGCGGTGTCCTTGTTCCTGACCTTGAGCGAGATCTCGTCTCCGATCTTGTCCGGCCCCTGCTGGGCCGGGTTGCCGAAGATGCCGTCGCGCAGACCTTTGAGGCCGGCTTCGGAAGGACAAAGGGGATCTGAAGACGCTGGGGTCGCGGCAAGAGCGCCGAGGGCGAGCGCCGCGACCAGGGATACGGACTGTCTCCAACTCATGGGACCTCCTCCTTTCAAGGAACCACTACAACCTTGCTCTACTTCGAAGGTGTTGCAGCGGTGCAGGAGCGAGCCGGATAAGGAAGGTGACCGGGAGCCTGCGTGCCCAAGGCAGGCCCCGGCCTCTCGCTGCCCGGCGCGCGGTCCGCACTGGGTAGCGTGGTGGGTTACGTCGATTGTCAATTAGCATAACCGGGTTTTACCCAGTTTAACGCAGCACGTTACTCCTTGATTCTATTGACTTTTACCCCCTATCTGCTACTATCCAATCAAGCTGATTTTAACGCTTCTGGGTTACGTACAGGTTACGCAGAAAGGGGGGTGTGATGAAGGGGAAGATCACCAAAAGGCTCGTGGACA
>JANOCF010000321.1:0-7636 GCA_031412055.1 Holophagales bacterium
TTAGGCTTCCGGCGAGTAAGGGCACGCATCCTAGCTCAATCAGGGATGCTGGGTAAATTCGACGGTTCAGGCGATCACGAATAGTCATGACGGCCAACGCTGCGGGCCTAACCGGCAGTGCCGCGCCAGCGGTGCTGTCCGGTTGTGGCCGTGGGTTGGGCGCGCCCCTCGCCTCTCTCCAATGTAGGGCGCGACTGCCTCATCAGTGGAAGACCTTCTCTTGAGTTGCATTCCAGAGCAAAAAGAAAATCTCTGAGAGAAATTGGTTAGCGGTAAGCTCGTCGTGAGGGACTCCACCTCTTACAACTCCGTTGCGTTGGTCTTCCTGCTCTATAGCTGCCAGAAATGCCTTAAAATCATCGATACCTAGTAGACTGCGCGCGAGCTCTTTGCTGTCTACCAATCGGCTCTTGAGACCCAAAGTTATGTAGTCTAGTTCGTCCCTGACTTCCCATTTCATTCCTTCCGACAGCCGATCACGGAACTCTCGCATCCTTTGCTCGCTTTTCAGCTGTTCATCGGATTTATCGACCCCAGCCAACCATTGCATATGAGACATCGCATAGGCCAGAGCCGCCCAGATCCCGCTACTCAGCAAACCAATCCCGATGTCATAAGCGAGTTTCCTTATACGATTTTCCAAGTTGGCTTTTTCTCGGGCAGGTAATGCTGCCAGCTCAGTGCCTATCATTTCCCGTGATATCTGCTCCGCAATCCGTCGCACCTCAGAATCACTTAATCTTGGTAGCTTTTTCTCCAGGTCACTGAATACCTCTCCCTCACTCCCTTCAAGCTCTTCTGCTATCTTGGCTTTAGGGATAATCTCCATTTTAGTGCATCTCCTTCGCAGCTACGACCTGACTTCTCAATGACGCCCAACAGCTTGGTGTATCCAACAGCCTCACCCTGCCTATAGGCCTTGCCCGTGAGGCGAAGGACGCTGGTCAGCGTGGACGCCTCGCATGGTAACGATCCAAGATTCAACAGCTTAGCCACTTTAAGCCCCTGCGGAAGCGTTGTCAATCCGGCCAAAGAAGGCAGATGCCCAGCCACCAATGAGAGACACCAACCGCATCAGGCGTATCCCTGCAGACCCGTAGGATCATCTTCCACTGCCAGACGGACTTGCGGCCGAAGAGGCTCAGGGCGCCAGCCGATAGGCATGCTCGCCCGAGGGTAAAGGATGCTTACGCTTTTCACTATGGCCGATACGGATGCTAGAGCGAAATCCCGATCACCCCGCAAGCCAACAATTTAGAGCCCATTCCCCAGGACGGCTTCGCGGCCGAAGAAGGCGCGGTGCTTCTCCATCACAGAGTGCTGGCAGCGGATGCAGACCTATATAAGAGGTACTCGGAGCCGTAGGTCCAGCTTCGCATCACGGGACTCCGCGGCAAGATCGCCGCCGCACAGGGTGACTTCTCCACGGCCGAGGCCGCGTATCTCGACGCGGCACGCCATGACCGGTCCCGACGGTTCCGGCAGCGGCTGGAGAACTGAAAGAGCCGGCGAGGACGCCAGCGCTCCCAGTGAAAGATTGGGGGCGAAGGGGAGGATTCCAGGGGCATGACGGACGCGCGGGAGCTTCCGGAGCGCCCCCGCCTCCGGAAACCCACGCCTGCGCCGGCCCGCCTTCTCCCCAGGACCAGAGCCGCAGCTCCCGGAAGGCGGGTACCCGTTGGCGGGACGCGGCGGCCTTGGACACGGCGGCCCCGTCCCTCGTAAGTTTTCAAGGAACGCCTCCAGGCAGAGGACCTCTCGTCCCCAGCCTGCCGGGAATCCTGCTCCCGGCGGGGCAGACTGGCGGCAGCGAGCCGCGACCCTTCCCCGAGTATGAGCAAGATTCTGAATGGCCGGATGGAAGCTGTCAAGAGTCGATCGGAAGCCTATGCGCACTGTTGTGGACGATCCGCCCCGAGATGGGAACGGTCCATCCCAAGGGGTAGACGGTCCGCCCCATGGGACGATCGCTCCGTCCCACGGGGTGAGCCTTCCGCCCCAGGGGATGGAACGTCCACCCCACCTCGTGCCCTTCCGCCCCACGGGACGCGCCTTCCGTCCCAGGGGACGGGGCGTCTACCCCCTGGGACGGACTGTTCACGGGCTGGGGTGGAAGTTCCGCCCCATGGGACGGACGGCCTACCCCATGGGACGGACCGCTCCCAGCTCGCTGGAATTCGTCCGTCTCCGCCTCATTTTGCGGCAAGAGAGGCACGTTGCAAGGCAATGGGAGCTTGAGAGGCCTCCCGCCGGCTTGTAGCATGCGCACCGTTTTTGATTTGGCAACACGCGGCGGGCGGGTGGTCTTTGGTCGTCATCGCTGGATGCTGTTCGTATATCCCCGGGTGGCGAGCATCTCCCCGATCGGCTTGTAGGCTTCGGTCTCTTTCGGAGCCCACGTCGCCAGCCCGTCCACGTAGCGGTTGAACATGCAGAAGGCGGCGGCGATCAGGACGGTGTCGTGGATCGCCTTGTCGTCCGCTCCGGCCGCGCGCGCCCGCTCGACGTCCTCGGGGGTGACCAGCCGGCCGTCCTGCCGCACCTTGTCCGCGATCGCCAGCAGGGCTCGCATCTTTTCGCCGACGTGCGCCGTGCTTCCGTCCAGCAACCGGTCGACCACTGCGCACTCGGCGCCGTACAGCTCTCTCGCGGCCGCCGCGTGGGCCTGGGTGCAGAAGTGGCACTCGTTGCCAGACGACACGTAGGTCGCGATCGCCTCCCGCTCGGCGGGCGTCAGGGACGAAGCGCCTCGGAGAAGGGCTTCGGCGAGTCCGTTGAGGTGCCGCTCGGTCTCGGGGTAGGCAATCATCGGTCCGATGATGCCGGGAGCGTTCTCGGGGAGCTGGATGTGGGCCATGGATCGATCTCCGGTAAGGATTGGAATGTCCGCCGAAGCTTAGCCCCTGATCCGGGAAAAGGCGAGAGAGTGAAAGTCAAGCATGCTTGACTCCGTGTCAAGTACGCTTTACTCTCTCCGCTGTGCTCGATCACCTCTTCGCCTGGAGGGCAAGACCATGAAAGCGGAGCCCAAGACAGGCACGGAACGGTCCTGGTCGTCCTTGATCGCCGTCGGAATCCTGTGGACGCTGTTCTACCTCGGCGCCCGCGTGGCCCTGGAAGGGCTCGAGATGGGCCGGGGGCTCAGGATCGTGGTGGCGCTCGTTCCGCTCCTCCCATTCGCCTGGTTCCTCTGGTTCGTGATCTCGGGGATCCGCAGCCTGGACGAGCTGGAGCGCCGCGTGCACCTGGAGGCGCTGGCGATCGCCTATCCTCTCGCCATCCTGCTCCTCATGACGCTCGGGCTGCTTCAACTCGTGATCGAGCTGCCGAGCGAGGACTGGAGCTATCGCCATGTATGGATCTATCTGCCGTTGTTCTACTTCCTCGGCCTGGCGATCTCCTGGCGCCGCTACAAGTGAAGAGCCGGCTGCGTCTCCTGCGGGCTGAACGGAGCTGGACGCAAGCCGATCTGGCCGAGCGCCTGAAGGTTTCCCGCCAGACCGTAAACGCCATCGAAACGGAGAAATATGAGCCCAGCCTGTCGCTGGCCTTCCGGGTGGCGCGGCTGTTCGAGCGGCCCGTCGAGGAGATCTTTCAGCTCGACGACGCGGATGCCGGGGCTGTCGTCGAGTAAATGCCCGATGTTCCACTGACGGCTCGGAGCCTTCCCGAGCCCGCAGCGGAAGGCTCCGAGCGCGGTGGGAACGTCCGCTGCCTCCAGCGGAAGGCTCCGAGCCGCCAGCGGAAGGCCCGCTGCGGGTAGCGGAACGTTCCGAGCTTCCAGCGGAACCTCCGCTGCCCGGCTGGAAGGCTCCCACCTTCCAGCGAGGTTTCCAGTGATGCCAGCGGAACCCTCCGATCCCGCAGCGGAAGCTCCGGAGCCGCCAGCGGAACGCTCCGGAAAGCGCCTTTTCCTCCGGATCAGATCACCCGCCACCAAGGCGCCGCCAGCACTCCTTCCGCGATCCACTCGACCGCGGTGCCGTTGTGCAGGAGGAGGCCGGTGCGTGCCAGGTCCGGATATTCTTTGCGGAAGACGGTCAGTCCGCGTGCGTCGGCGAGCCGGGGCTTGTTCGTGGCCTTCACCTCGATGGGGAGCAGTTGGCCCTTCCATTCGATGACGAAGTCCACCTCGTCGCCCGACGCGGTCCGCCAGTACAGGACCTCGGGGCGCGGGACCCGCGTGTCCCTCCAGGCGAGGAGATCCGCAAGGATCAGATTTTCCAGGTGCGCTCCCCGGGGCTCGGTCTCGCCCGCGAGATGAAGGGCGAGCCCGGTATCGCACCAGTAGAGCTTCGGAGCCTTGATGAGACGCTTGGTCCGGTTGACGGCGAACGCGGGCACGCGGACGAGCTGGTAGGAGGTTTCCAGGAGAGACAGGTGGCGGTGGACGGTGGGCTGCGGCAGCCCGACGTCGCGGCCCATCTCTGTCTGTTGGACCAGGCCTCCCAGGCGAAGGCAGGCGGCCCGCATCAGGCGACGGAAGTCGACCAGGGAGGTGACGGTCGACAGGTCCTGAAGATCGCGCTCCAGGTAGGTGCGGGTGTAGCCGTCGAACCAGAGAGCGCGCGCCTCCGTGTCGGACAGGTCGTGCGCCGGTACGGGATAGCCTCCCCGCACGGCGAGAGACCGCCAGTCCTCCGCGGGAGCCGTCTCCGCGAGGAGGAGGTCCTTCCAGTCCGCATCAGGGCTGGCGAAGAGCCGGTCCCAGGCGCCTGCCTCGCCGAGCCCGAGCTGCTCCCGGCGGGTCAAGGGCCAGAGAGTCAGGTAGGCCGCGCGCCCTGCAAGGCTCTCCGACACCTTCTGCATAAGGAGCAGGTTCGCCGAACCGGTGAGGAGAAAGCGCCCCGCGACGCGCCGCTCGTCCACGGCCCGCTTCACGGCCAGGAGGAGGTCCGGAGAGCGCTGGACCTCGTCGACGGTCATCCTCTCGGAGTTGCGGAGCAGCGCATCGGGCTGCTGGCGCGCCCGCTCGAGGATCTCCAGGCTGTCCAGGGTCAGGTAGGACCGCGGCTGAGACTCCTCCAGAGCGCGGACCATCGTGCTCTTGCCCGTCTGGCGCGATCCCGTGACCACGACCACGGGAAACGAGCGCAGCGCAGGTTCCAGGGCAGCCCTCAAGGCCCGGGGTAGAATTGGTAATCCATTCATGCTGTGAATGACTATCATTCACGCCGTGAATAATCCGCAAGCTCAGGGCCGGCGGTAGACCGGGGCGAGGAAGACGGTCTCGTGGATGTGGCTCATGAGAGGGACCTGAACCGCGATCTGCCAATAGATGGCCTCGTCGGGGGCAAGATCGGTGCCGGGAAGGTCGGTCGGAATCTCGAAGGAGAGGGCCTGCTTCTTCATCTGCTCCCCCGGCACGTGGAACTCGGCGGTCTGCCGGTAGATCACCATCGGCTCGAAGACGACCTCCTCGCCTTCCGTGCTCTGGCGGAGTGCCCGCTCGTCCCGGACGCAGCGGAGAATGGCCAGGACCGGGCCGATGGGCTCCAGGGCCGGACGGGCGATGAGCACCGCCTCCAGCCGCTCGCCGGTGAAGAAGGGGACTTTCGACCACCACAGGGTCAGCCGTCCGAACCGGGCCTGGTAGAACCGGTTGAAGAGGTCGAGGGCGACCACGAGCCCGACGAGATCGAGGATCATCAGCCAGCCGGTCAAGTTGCCGACGGAGGCGAGGACGATGTGCAGGACCACGACCGCGACGAGGGCGATCACCCGGCCGATCACCGAGAAGCGCTCCTCCGGCCAGTAGTCCGGACCCTGCCCCTTGAGCCGCCAGGGGTGGTCCGAGGTCCATGGCGCCTCGGCTGTGCTCGGCCGGGGGGTGTCGGGAGGCTTGGCCGGCCGGAAGGAGATTCGGGAAGGGGCGAAGAGCCGGACCGGCTCGCGGGTTTCCAGAACGGGAACGGGCTCCATGCGGCGCAGTGTATCGCGCCGAAGTCAGACTGGGAGCGCCGGCCCTAACCACGGCTGGTTAGTGGCCGGCGAGGACGCCGGCGCTCCCAGTAGAAGCTACAGACCCGGCTTGACGGGGATCGGCTCGACGGGCGGCAGCAGGCGCAGGCCGGACTCTTCCACCTGGCGGCGGAAGTCGGCCACGTCCTTCGCGAAGAAGGCGTTGACGTCGGCCACGATCTTGTCCACCTCGGCCTCGGTCTGGCGCAGGTACTCCAGATGCGACGGGCTCGGCGGCGCGTAGGCAGAGAGAATGTAGCCGCGGACGTAGAACATCTTCGTCAGCGCGTCGTTGTCGGGCAGGATGCCCGGCGTCTCCTGGGGCAGCCAGAGCCTCTTTTCGAGATCGGTCAGCCCTTTCTGGAGCTTCCCGGCCGCCTCGGCCAGCGGATCGGGCTTCTCGTCCTTGACGACCGGCTCGGGCTGGCCCTGGGCCAAAGCCGTTGCCCGGGCGAGTTCCTTGTCGTCGCTCTTGCGCTTCTCCAGCAGGCCGGTCACCGCCTGGATGTCCGAGCGGGTCCGGAGGATGCGTTCCAGCGCCGTGGCCACAGACTCCTGCATGACGCCGGTGCGCTGGAGGGCCTCCTCGCGCGCACGCCAGTCCTCGGGGGTGTTTTTGGTCCGCGGGTCGGGCAGCACCTTGACCGTGCCCTTCTCCTCGCGCCCCTCGAAGCGCACCGTCACCTGGTAGGTGCCGGGGATCACCTGGGGGCCGCCCGGATACGGGTTCGGTTCGGCGCCCGGCTGGGCCGGAAGAGACTTGAAGTCGTTGCGGCTGAAGTTCCAGACGATCCGGTTGAGCCCCTGCCTGGCCGGAGCCGTGAACTTGCGCACGTGCCGGCCCTGGGCGTCGGCGATCAGGACCTCGATCTCCCTGGGCTTCTCTTCTTTCTTTTTGTCGTCTTCGGCTTTGTCCCCGGTCTTCTCCTGGGCGGCGACCTTTTCCTTGATGGGCGCGGGGCGCTCCTCGGCCGGAACGACGTGCTCCGTGACCTCGGCCGGAGCCTTGGCTTCGGCCTCGCGCTTCCCGGCGCGCTCCTTCTCCTTGCGCTCCCGCTCGCGCTCTTCGATCGGGTGCGGCAGGGTCGGATCCTTCACCCAGACGTTGAGAAAGGCGCCGTAGGGACGGCTCTCGGCCCGGTACTCGGTGGAGCCGAGGGCGAAGCCGCCGACGTCGGGGGAGAACTGGTGCTGCTGGGCATCGGCGATGGTGAAGAGGTGGAGCGGCTTGGCCGCCACCGGGTCGGACATCTCGCGCAGCGGGCGGATGTCGTCGAGGATGTAGACCGCCCGGCCGTGCGTGCCCAGGACGAGGTCGTGCTCCCGCGGGTGGATGACCATGTCCATGACGGAGACGGTGGGTAGCCCCTGGGTCCACTTCAGCCAGCTCTTGCCGCCGTCGCGGCTCCACCAGAGGCCCCACTCGGTGCCCAGGAAGAGAAGGTCCTTGTTGCCCGGGTCCTGCTCGATGTTGAGGGCGTAGCCGCGCACCGCATTTTTGTTCTTGTCGGCTTTATCGTCGACCAGGCTGCGCCAGCTCTTGCCGTAGTCGTCGGTGCGGTAGGCGTAGGTCTTCCAGTCGGAGCGGCGGTGGTTGTCGAAGACCACGAAGGCCGAGGCCGGATCGTGCTTGGACGGCCGGACCTCCGGGATCCAGGTGTTGGCGGGCACGCCC
>JANOCF010000322.1:0-6107 GCA_031412055.1 Holophagales bacterium
TCTTCCCTTACTCACCGGTACCCGCGGCGGTCCGACCCCGCCGCGGGTACCGGTCCGCCGGAAACGGCGAGGTATTAGCCAACATCGTCAACGCCGCTACGACATACGATCCGCTCGGCTGACGGAACTATAGCCTGGACGGTTACGACGCCGGCCTGTCACGCCGGCGTCGCGGGTCCCGGCTTTACTGCTTGTGGATTACCGCCGCAGGCGGCGGCGTGGAGGGATGGGGATGCGCATCGTCTCCACGACCGTCAGCCATGGGAAGCGGCGGGCGTACGCCGCCGTGACGAACCGGCCGTGGCCGCCGTGGCGGGCGCGGGTCTCCCAGGCCGAGAGTGAGCAGGTCTTTTTCAACCGTCCGCTGGTCGTCCATGAAGATGCGTTCCACTCGGACCGGGAAACCAGGTACTTCGCCTTATTGGCGAGGCGACCTTCGGTCTCTGGCCCGGAGCCAGAGGAGCCGGGTCTCTCGACCCGGCTTCCGGGCCGGAGCCCTGGTCAGAACTCGGTGCAGGCTGGGTAGCGCGGGGGGCCCTGACAACGGCGGGTGTTGCCGTTACACGTGATCGAGCAGCCCGTGTGCTGGCAGTTGCCGGTGACGCTCTGACACTTCCAGTAGGGCTGGCCAGGGCAGTACAACCAGGCTGTGCAGGTAGTGCCGCTCCAGGTGATGTTCGACGAGCGGTTCTCCGGCGCCGGCGTGAAGAGGTCCACGGCAGCATCGGGTACGAGCTGCCCGGTCGGGGCCACCTCGACCGCCGCGGGCACGGCCACGGCAGGGGCCTCCATCTCGACCGCGGCGAGGGACGAGGCGAAAAGAACCAGACCTGTTGCGAGGATCAGGTGCTTCATCGTAAGGATCTCCTCTTGTATGCGACGAACGAATTTGCGCGCCGCAGACTTCACCGCTCGCCTGCGCACTGGCGGCGAGCCGTGGTGAGAAACCGGGGTCTTTCCTTCGTGGCAGAAAGCTTTGGGGCGAGCCCTCGTCGTGCCTCGAATGCCGGGCAGACGTTTAACACATTTCGATCTGGCTATCAACTGCGGCGGCTTTGTGAACCCGGAAGGCTGGCCGGCCTTCGAGGTCGGCTGGATCCTCGCAGCGTCCGGCCTGAGGCCGCGGCTATGCCACCAAGGCCGCCCTGGAGTACGCATTCACGGTTCTGGAGAAAGGATCACGTCATCAGCCGGTCGGTAAGAAGTACTCGCGTGGCACCTTTGCCGGGTCCGACGCTTTTTGATCTCTTGGAAATGTCCCTAATCGGCTATAGGCTTGTCTTACTTCAGAAGACTGGCCAAAATAAAATAGAAAGCGCTTGACTGGCCCGTTGTCGAGCCATCGTTGCTTCTGTTCAGCCAGTCTGCGATCCGCCAACGATCTCTACAAGGAGGAAGTATCATGGAGATCGACCGCTTCTCTGCCAAAGGCGCACGGGAGAGATACCCAACACTCTATTTCTGGATCATGGGGCTTGTGGCCTTCATCATTGGGCTCCTCCTAATCATCGCAGGCGATATGGTGACCTCGTCACTCGCCTCCCATTTGATAAGAGACATAGGAATTTCTTTCTTGGTTGCAGCCATCGTAGGGTTTGGTGTCGACCTCTACACTCGTATTGAAGGCGAGCAGAGGTTGCGGCGAATCCTAACGCCAGACGGCGTCAGGATTCTCGGCATCAAGGAGGTTTATGCTGATCGTCTGAAGTTGGATTTCCTCGGCTACATCAAGGCAGCGAAGCCCGGATGCGACATCCGGTTCCTGGGAATTTCGATGAACCGGCTTGCCAATCTCGAGGCTCAGGCTGTATTGAAAGAAAAACTTCAGAGCAACTGCAGTATTAAGCTCCTTGTTTTGGATGCCTCTGCAGACGAGGCGCTGACAGAAAGGGCACGAGCCGAGAGGATAGAGGACATCGGACAATTTAAAGATGAAACTCTACGCTGGAGTCAATCCCTGGACGCCTTTGTACAAGGGCTGTCTTCCCCACTACGTGAAAGAATCGAGATTCGTCAGTATCGCAGCTCGCCTACCTACTTCATCGTCGATAACGATAGAACCATGCTGTTGGGATTCTACCTACGGGCTCATAGGGGTGAGGATGTTCCTCACATCGAGATGGAGATCAAGACGGGTGGAGCGTACTCTGCCTTTCGGGATCATTTTGAAAAGCTCTGGGCGGAATCGTCGCAGGGACAACTCTTGGCGTTTGTTGATCGGCGACAGCAGCACCTGCCCGTCCAGAAAGACCACCGCCAAGGGGAACGGCGGCGGCAGCTAAAGCCTGTGGCCCGGGAGCGCCGCCAGGGTAAGAGAGCCTGATAACCGCTACGCTTGCTGGCCGAGCAAACGAAGAAATCCCGTGAATTCGCTCTACTCCCGTGGCACCTTTATGGCTCGGGTCAGAGCGAAGCGGCGACCCCGGGTTAGAGAGCCATAGATACCGTCAAGCCCCGGAGGAGCGGCCGCAGGTCGATCCGAATGGTTTTTGCTGTCGTCCCTCCGGGGCTTGGTGTTTTCTTTTCCGCCTACCCGGGGTCGCCGCTTCGCTCTGACCGGGCTACCTGCTCACGCCCCCTTCCGGGGCTCGATCCCACCATACTGCTCAGGGAAATTCCAAGAGCGACCCTTCCAACCCACTGATTCCCGGGCACTTGACTGGCCCATTTCTCCGACCCCTTAAAATCGCCTCCAGCGCTACTCATCTCGTCGTCTGTCCATGCCGCCCGGTTTTAGACACGCTTCACCTGCAAATTGTTGGATGCCGCCGACTCCGGACCACGTCACTCCCGTACCACGGGAGGCGTTTCCGCCGGGTGCTTCCAATGAATGTTGACATACTGCCGAAGCTCTCTGAACAGCTCCTGGCTGAGCGCACGATTCTGCGCGGCCTCCAGGAGGTCTGACCAGAGATCCCGGAGCTGATCGTGCGCAACCTCCGAGAGGGACGAATCCGTGAGAGCCCTCTGGCAGACCTGTGCCGCCTTTTCGAGGTCTCCGGCCTTCATGTGGTGTTCATAGAGATAGAGAAGGTCCAGAAAGGCAGCCTTGTAGAGCTCGTGCTCGATTTCTCGATCGATTACCTCTTCAAAGAGCTTCTCGGCTTGCTGCCCGAATCCAAAGGCATCCAGCAGGCGAGCACCAGTCCACCGGCCGCGCATTCTCATCCAGTCGCTTGAATTGGCGGTGAGCAGCCGCGAGCACTGCCGGAAGACCTGCAAGGCTTCCGTCGGCCTTTGCACCTCGATGAGGCACTCCACCCGGATTAGTTCGGCGAGAAGGGTTAGATAGGAGTCCTCGGGAGGGATCAAAGGGCGGGCTCGATCGAGGGCCGCCAAGCCCTTCGCGGGCTCAGTCCCGGCTAGAACTCTTGCCATTTGGACGAGCGTGCGAGCGAGAAGAGCCCATTCGGAAAATTCTTCATAGATCGTCCGGCATCTCTCGAGGGCATCCAATGCTTGAGACTCGTGTCCTTCGTCGGCCTGAGTTGACGCGGCAATTGACAGTAGCCCCGCTTTCAGAAGGGGATCTCCGGTGCCCTCCTTCAGATGCCGCTCCGCATTCTCCAAGGCTTGATGTGCCCGCTTCCATTCGGCCGCTCGTCGCCGGGTGTTGGCGACCGCGGTCCAGACCTTCGCCTGCAAATCGTGACTACCGGCCGCCATGATCTGTTGACGCTGGCCCATGGCCTCAATGGACAGGAAAGCAAGTCCGGCGAGAAATTCGGCTTCGTCCCAAGAGGACTCCTCCTTTAGCTCGCCGAGCACAAGGTTGAAGAAGGCGATCGTTTGACACCCCTTCGTCATCCTCACTCGATCTCGTTGGCTCCGCCTACTCGCGATGCGTCGCAACTCGGTCCACTCCGCAATGGCCGTTAACGACTCCACGCCCCATTGGCGCTCTTTGTCGATTGAGTCGAAAACCAATTGAAGGGGACCATTCTCCCGCAGGCTCGGTTGTCTGGCGCGAAGCTCGTCCAACACAGTCCCGGCCAGAGCCCGGCACCGCTCGCAGAAGAGAATGTGCTCAGCCGCAGCCTCGGCCTCTTGAGGGCCATGCTCTCCACCCAGAATCCGCCGCATCGCTTCCCGCCCCAGGTGGGACATTCAAGGCTCTCCTTAAGTTGGTTTCCCGTTCAGGGTACTTAAGACTACGACGAAGAACAGGTCTCTGTACAGTTCGTGTAGGGACGGAAAAGCGAGGGACACCGGAGGCGTCCCTCGCATGGCCGGATCAGCCGTTGGGGTCCAGATTACCGGCAACGTCTGTGGTGGGCGTTGTCCGACCGTTGGGGTCCCAGCCGCCGCCAATGTCGGCTTGGCCTGAGGAGTACGAAGCGATCAGATAGAGCACGAGCAGAACGAGACGAAGCATAGCTTCTCCCTTTGGGGACCGGTGGCCGCACACACGAGCGCCATTGCCGTGGAGGGTGTCCCCGTGACGGGAGTGTCCGCCTCTCCTGGCCCGCAGGACAAGCTGCTGCTTTGCGCGGACGATCACAGCAAGGGAGGAATCCATGGAGTCACCCGACGTGCCGGTCCTGGAGACGGAACGCCTGCGGCTGCGGGCCTTCCGCAGAAGCGACTTCGACGACTACGCGGCGCTCAAGGCGGACCCCGAGGTGCAGCGTTACCTGTCGGAGTCCTGGGACCGGGGACGGTCGTGGCGGCACCTGGCCTTTCTTGTCGGCCATTGGCAACTCGGGGGCGCCGGCATCTGGGCGGTGGAGCACAGGGAGACCGGCGCCTTCCTGGGGACGGTCGGCTTCTGCGCGCCGGAGGGCTGGCCCGGCTTCGAGCTCGCCTGGACCCTGGCACGGCGCTGGTGGGGGATGGGCTACGCGACCGAGGCCGCGCGCGCCGCCCTGGCCCATGCCTTTACCGTCTGGAGCCAGGAGCGGGTCATCAGCCTCATCGACCCGGAGAACCGCGCCTCCATCCGCGTCGCCGAGCGCATCGGCGAGAGCCTGCAAGGCTGTATTCATCACCTCGACAGGGAGATGCTGTGCTACGGCATCGACCGAGGGAGTTATGAACGGCGCCAGGGGGACAGGCCGCGCTCCCAGTGTTCTCTCTACCGTGCGCAGGCGTGCCCAGCCCCTTCGCCGTTCTTGTAACCGCGGATCACTCCGATTCCTTCTGCTACCATCGGATCATGCAGCGCGAAGAGCCGAAGCCCGGAAATTTGGAGCCGGCGGAGTCTCCAGGCGGGACCGTGCCACCGGAGACTGAGCCGGACGATGCCTTGATCCTCTGGATGCTGGGCCTCACGCCTACGCAGAGGCTGGAGGTTCTCCAAGGCTTTGTAGATAGTGTGCGGGCACTGCGTGATGGGGCCCGCGCTTAGATTCCTAGACATTCTCCGGGTCCTCGGCCGCCATCGGGTGGACTTCATCCTGGTGGGGGGAGTCGCCGCGGTGCTGGAAGGGGCACCTGTGTCCACGTTCGACCTCGATATCGTTCCCGCCCCGGAGCCGGACAACCGGGAGCGTCTACTGGCGGCCCTTCGCGAGTTGAATGCTCGCTATCTCGATCCTGCTGGCCGTCACATCCTTCCAGATGAAGCGAAGCTGGCGACGTTGCGCGTGCACCAACTCGCGACGGACGCTGGTCCTCTCGATGTGCTCACCACCATTGGCCACGATCTGACCTACGCAAAGCTCGACGGCAGGACCCGCGACTACGAGGTTGAAGGGCTACGCGTCCGCTGTCTCAACCTGGATGCGATCATCGAATCGAAGGAGCAGGCTGACCGCGAGAAGGACCGAGCAGTGCTGCCGGTTCTTCGAAGGACTTTGGAGCGGAGAAGAGAGCAGGCCTGAAAATTCGATGCCGCAAAGGCGTAGCGGCGACATTCGAGATGTCAGCCCTTCCCCCCGAGACGGCTTTGGCGGATGATGCGCCCGTGTCGAACCGCCGCCCTCTCCTGATCATGGCCGCGGCCATGGTCTGGTTCGCCCTCATGGCCTTTGCGGCCAAGCTCGCGTCGGCGGAGCTTTCGGGCAGCCAGGTGGCCTTTGTCCGTTTCATCATCATGCTGCTGCCGGTGCTGGTCGTTCCCCGGCTGGCGCGCAAGGCCATGGAGTTCCAGCGTCTCGACCTGCTTC
>JANOCF010000323.1:0-3855 GCA_031412055.1 Holophagales bacterium
TAAACTGGGTAAAACCCGGTTATGCTAATTGACAATCGACGTAAGCGGTAAGAAAGGGACGGGCCGCCCTTGGGTCAGGCGTGCCCGTCCCCTTCCCCGTTCCAACTGTTTCCGCAGCCCTCCCATAAGCTACGCTCTGCAGGGTCATGAACGATCGAGAGCAGCGGCGCAGCTACGAGCTGTCCATCCTCAACGACGTGGCGCGGGCGCTGGAGAAGGTGACCGAGCTGCTCGGCTGAGCACCGGCTGGGTGCTGCTCTACAGCCACCTGCTGCTTCACTCGTGAAACGAGCGGTCCTCGGTCTTGCGAAGAAAGAGCGTGCCGATGACGACGGTCAGCAGCGCCACGACGATCGGATACCACAGCCCGGCATAGATGTTTCCCGCCCTCGCCACCATGGCGGTGGCGAGCAGAGGCAGCATGCCGCCGAACCAGCCGTTTCCGATGTGATAGGGCAGGGACATCGACGTGTAGCGGATCCGGGTCGGGAAGAGCTCCACCAGGAAAGCGGCGATCGGTCCGTAGACCATCGTCACGTAGAGCACCATGATGAAAAGGATCAGCACGGTCATCCCGTAGTTGATCCGCGACTTGTCCACTCCGGCCGGGTAGCCGGTCCCCGCGAGCGCTTCCTTGTACCGTGCTTCGTCCCAGCCGGCGAGCTCCATGGAGCCGATGCGGGTGACGACCGCATGCCCGGGGACCGCCGATATCGCCGGCAGCGACTCGAAGGACAGACCGGCTTTGGTGAGGAAGTCCTTCGCCCGGTCGCAATCGGTGAACTCGGTATTCGGTCCGATGAAAACGTGGAAGTTGCAGTCGGTGGCGGCGACCGTGATCGGATTGGCCGCGTTGTACTCCTCCAGGGCAGGGTTGACGAAATGGGTCAATCCCTTGAACAGGGGGAAGTAGGTGAGAGCGGCGATCAGGCATCCGGCGAGGATGATCTTGAGCCGTCCGATGCGGTCCGAAAGCTTGCCAAAGACGATGAAGAACGGAGTGGCCAGGAGGAGCGCGATGCCGACCACGGTGTACGCGGTAAGGTAGTCGAGCTTGAGCGAGATGGTAAGGAAGAAGAGGGCGTAGAACTGGCTCGTGTACCAGACGACACCCTGTCCGGCGGTCGCTCCGAGCAGTGCGAGCAGAACGTACTTGTTGTTCGGATAGCGCAGGAAGCTCTCCCGCAGCGGCGCCTTGGAGCCCTTGCCCTGCGCCTTCATCAGGCGAAAGACCGGCGACTCTTCGAGCTTCAAGCGGATGTAGACGGAGAAGAGCAGCAGCACCAGGGAAACCAGGAAAGGGACACGCCATCCCCAGCTGGTGAAAGTCTCAACCGGCATCGTGCCGCGGCAGATGCCGATCACGAGCAGCGATAGAAAGAATCCCAGCGTGGCCGTGGTCTGGATCCAGCTCGTGGCGTAGCCGCGCTCTTTGTCGGAGGCGTGCTCGGCGACGTAGGTGGCCGCGCCGCCGTACTCACCGCCCAGCGCGAGGCCTTGGAGCAATCGGAGGATGACGAGGATGATCGGCGCGGCCATGCCGATCGCTTCGTACGTAGGCAGCAGCCCGACGCCGAAGGTCGACGCGCCCATGAC
The DNA here is from genome assembly GCA_031412055.1 of Holophagales bacterium. Lineage (GTDB taxonomy): Bacteria > Acidobacteriota > Thermoanaerobaculia > Multivoradales > UBA5704 > DATMER01. Next base: position 1,597 of record JANOCF010000323.1, read on the forward strand.
GACGATGGTCAGCAGAAACGTGTGCTTGCGGCCGACCAGATCGCCCAGGCGTCCGAACACGAGCGCGCCGAAGGGCCGCACCAGGAAGCCGGCCGCGTAGGTGGCGAACGCGGCGAGCAGCGCCGCGGTGTCGTTGCCCTTGGGGAAGAAGAGAGCCGCGAAGAACGGCGCCAGCGTGGCATACAGGTAGAAGTCGTACCACTCGAAGACGGTTCCGAGCGAGGAGGCGAAGATCACCCGGCGCTCTTCGGCCTTCGAGACGCCGGGTACGCCTGCGGCGGTGGGCGGCACGTTGGCGGGGACCGTTGTCATCGAACGCGAGCTTATCGTCTTTCTCGCCTCGAAGCCGCCTGCGCGGTTTGCCCGCTGGTTTAACAGCACGGTCTCGTATAGGATCGTTAACCTGAAACCTGAATGGCATGCGGGCGGTGACCCTCGGCAGCAAGAAAACTCTGGATCTCGGAGAACCTCTCCATGACCGATGACACGCCTCTCCGGATCGGGAGTTACCTCGAAGGGCTGGAGATCCCGTTCCGCCAGATCCATCATGAGCCCACCACGACGAGCGAGGCCTCGGCTCGCGCCCGGGGCGAGAGTTTGAAGGTCGGCGGCAAGGCCATCCTCCTCAAGACAGACGACGTCTTCCGGCTGTTTGTTCTAAGTGCCTCGCTACGCGTCGACTCCGCCGCGATTCGGCGGCAGTTTCAGGCAAAGAAGATTCGCTTTGCCAGCCGGGAAGAGCTTTTCGAGCTCACCGGTCTGGTGCCGGGGTCGGTGCCACCCTTCGGTCCACCGATCCTTCCCTTTGAGCTGTTCGTGGATCCCTCGATCCTGGCCAATGAGAAGATCTCCTTCAACGCCGGCTCCCTCGAAGTTTCGATCGTCATGGCAGTCCCGGATTACCTGCGGGCCGCCGCACCGAAGATTCTCGCCTTCTCGGAAGCGCTCGACGAGTCGGCCGAAGGACGCGGGGCAGGGTCCGCTTGAAGGGATACGCAGATCAGCCTGATGTCCTTTGAGGCACCCTCTTACCGAGGCTGGCGGCGAGATCGCGGACGGTATGGTGCTGATAGAGGTCTTTAACGTTGAACTCGAGCCCGCGGTTGCGGGCGAGGCGGACGATCTGCAGACTGCGAATCGAGTCACCGCCCAGCGCGAAGAAGTTGTCGAGCACGCCCACCTGCTGGAGGCGAAGGATCTGGCCGACGATGGCCACAAGGATCTCCTCCGTCTCGGTCTCCGGAGCCACGTAGGACTGGACGAGGTCCGGGCGCTCGCGCTCGGTGCCCGGAGCCGGAAGCGCCGCGCGGTCGATCTTGCCGTTGGAAGTCAGCGGCATCTCCGGCAGTGAGACGAAGGACGCCGGGATCATGTAGGGCGGGAGCTGGACCTTGAGCCTCGCGCGCAGTTCCGATTCCTTTACGGCCGGCGTCCCCTCTTCCGCCGGCACGTAGTAGGCCGCCAGCCGCGGGTCGCCCGGCACGTCCTCGCGCAGGATTATGGCCACCTCGTTGATTCCGGGGCACGCGGCGAGGACCGCCTCGATCTCCCCCAGCTCGATGAGGTATCCGTGCAGCTTGACCTGCTGGTCGGCGCGGCCGATAAAGACGAGCTGCCCCCCTTCGTCCCAGCGGACCAGGTCGCCGGTGCGGTACAGGCGCTCGCCGGGGCCACCGAAGGAATCGGGCACGAACCGCTCGGCCGTGAGGTCCGGCCGCGCCAGGTAGCCGCGAGCGAGGCCGGCCCCGGCCAGGTAGAGCTGTCCCACGAGACCGGCGGGCACGGGACGCAAGGCCGCGTCCAGCACGTAGCACCGCATGTTGGCGATGGGCCGGCCGATGGGGACCGGACCCGACAGGGACGTACCCGGCGGCACCTCATAGACCACGCAGCCGACCACCGTTTCGGTGGGGCCGTACTCGTTGATCAGCCGAGTCTCCGGGGCATGGGCGCGCCAGAAGAACAGGCTCTCGGCGAGCAGCGTCTCGCCACCGATGACCAGGGCCTGTGCCCGGCCGGGTGCCTGGTCCGGCTCCAGCCACTGGGTGAGGACCTGGAGATGGGCCGGCGTGAGCTTGAGCAGACCGAACCCGCCACGGTGGCGGACGAGGGCAGAGAGCCCCTCGATCCCACGCTCCTCGGGGACGAGCACGGCACGGCGGCCTGCGAGAAGCGGCACGAACAGGCTGGTGATCGTGAGGTCGAAGACGATCGGGGAATGAACGGGCGAGCCCTCGCCGGCCTCGGCCGGATACGCCC
>JANOCF010000324.1:0-4502 GCA_031412055.1 Holophagales bacterium
GCCTCCGTCGCCACGAGCTTGTCGGCGACCAGGTCCACGAAGCGGCCGGCCATGGCCGAGCGGACAGCCTTGGCGGTATCTGCGGTATCTGCGGTGTCTGCCGGGTTCGCCGGATCCGGCTTGGAGTCGATGAGCGGTTGGTTCTGCACCGGGAGATCCTATCGAAGCCTATGGAAGAGAGTCAGGAGCCGGGCGTCGCGGGCGTCGCGGACGCTGAGGGCACCGAGGGCACCGGCGTGAACGGGACGACCTGATCCAGGCGTCCGTCCCGGAACCGGTAGACGCGGCCGTTCTCGAAGTACCACCACGAGGCCTCGACGTGGTCGGGGTACTCCAGCCGCTGCACCTTGTCGGGCTTGCCCATCTCTTCGTAGGTCCTCCGCTCGTCCTCGCTGCGCACCATGCCCAGGAACTCGCGCAGCGACTCCAGGAACTTCGTGTTCTCGATGACCGGCGACACTACCACGGGGCTGCCGGCCAGGAGACGCTTGGTCGTGTCCTCGCGGGCCAGCTCCTCGATCTGTTCCTTCCTGCCCTTGCGCACGGGCACGCCGGTCACGAGCTCGAAGTGATTGAAGTAGCTGTCCCAGGGCCACTGGAGGCTGTACTCGCCCTTGGCGTTGGTCGTCGTGCTGACGCGCCGGACATCCTCGGCCGCGGTGCGGCGGAGCTGGCGCACGCTGAAGTAGCTGCGCGTCGCCTCCAGCGAGACGAGGACGCCTTCGACGGGCCGGCCCTGCCGGTCGGACACGATGCCGGTGACCTGGACGCGCTCGCCCTGATCGTAGCGGGCGGCGAAAACGGGTGAGGCGAGCCCCAGGGAGGCGAGAAGCAGGATCGCAGGTATCGCCAATATCGCCGGTACTGCCGGCTTTGTGAACTTCATGGTGTTGCGTCTCACGTCGAGCGGTAGTTCGTAAAAGTGAGAGGGACATCCAGATCCATGGCCTTGAGAGTCGCCATGACCGTCTGGAGGTCGTCGCGGTTCTTGCCCGTGACGCGGACCGTATCCCCCTGGATGGCTGCCTGGACCTTGAGCTTGCGCGTCTTGATCTCGGCCACGAGCTTCTTGGCGGTCTCGATGGGGATGCCCTGCTGCAAGGTGATCTTCTGGCGCGCCCGGCCGCCGCTGGCCGCCTCGACCTTGCCGTAGCGCAGCGACTTGAGCTGCACCTCGCGGCGCACCATCTTGGACTTGAGCACCTCGAGGGCCTGGTTGAGCGAGTACTCGTCGCCGGCCTCGAGCTCGATCTCCTCCCCTTCCAGGCGGAGGGACACCGCGGCCTTCTTGAGATCGTAGCGGTTGATGATCTCCTTGTCGGCCTGGTTCACGGCGTTGCGGACCTCCTGGAGGTCCACGTTGGAGACGACATCGAACGAGTTTTCAGCGGCCATGGGTCCTGTCTTGGGGTTGTCGCGTCAGCGGTTTACGCCTCGGCATAAACGTAGGGCGCAGCCTCCTGCGCCCCTACGGCCTGCAAGGTCATTATACAGAAGGGCGGTCACGCCCTTGCTCACTCCTCCCAACGAATTCCGGTGGGGGGGGAGAACTGTCCGCGCCTGGGGAGATCCCGGTACTCGCGGATCTCGAACCGGGTGAGGTTGCCCTCCCGGTCGTGGTAGGAGATGGCGACCAGCCGCTGGCTCTTGGGGTCGACGGTGAGGGCCGCGTCGGTCAGCTCCTCGACCTTGCCCTTGGGCGTGAGGGAGACCTGGATGCGTCCGGCTTCCACGGATTTGACCGCGGCCTTGTAGCGGACCTTGAGGTCGTCCAGCCCGAGGAGCAGGAGGTCGAGCCCGGGCTCGTTGCGCCGGTCGATGCGGTAGCGCCGGCCGGTCTTGTCCTCCGGGTTCCAGGAGTGGGCGAGGCCGCCGCACAGCAGGAAGCTCTTGGGATAGGGGTCCCGGTAGTCCCAGCGCATGCAGTCGGGGAGCGCCAGCAACAGGCTCCCGTTCTCCTTCTCACCGGAGGAGAACCCGGCCGGGATGTACGTCTGGGTGAAGCGGGCCTCGGTAGGCCCGGCCTCGACGAGGCTCTGGCGGACGCCCGCGAGCACCGCCCAGGGATCGGTCTGCGCCACGGCCTGCATAGTCAGGGCGAAGCTCGTCAACAAAAGAAAAAAGATGCTCTTGCGCATCATGTTCGTATCCTCCACGTGCAGCACTTCCACCTACTAGCAAAACAGAGACCAGGGGGGAAAGCTTCCAGGGGGTGAGGATTTCAATGCCGGAAGTGCCGGGTCCCCGTGAACAGCATCGCCATCCCATGCTCATCGGCGGCGGCGATCAGCTCGTCGTCCCGCTTGCTGCCGCCGGGCTGGACCACCGCCTTGACGCCCGCCTGGGCGAGCACGTCCAAGCCATCGCGGAAGGGGAAGAACGCATCTGATGCCGCCACCGTCCCAGGGACCGGTAGCTGGGCCTTTTCGACCGCCAGGCGGCAGGAGTCCACCCGGCTCATCTGTCCGGCCCCTATACCGACCGTCTGCTCGCCATTGGCTACGACGATCGCGTTCGACTTCACGTACCGGCAGACCTTCCACGCCAGGCCGAGGGCGCGGCGCTCGTCCTCGGTGGGCTGTCGGCGGGTGGGACAGGTCCAGCCGGAAGGATCGTCGGGGACCGCGTCGGGAGGCTGGGCGAGGAACCCGCCGTCGACCGGCCGTAGCTCAAGCTCCCCCGGGACCGGACTATAAAGAGGACACTCCAGCAGCCGAAGATTCTTCTTGGCCCCGAAGCGTTCGCGCGCCGCGTCATCGAGTCCGGGGACGAGCAGCACCTCCACGAAGAGGTCGGCCATGGCTTCGGCGAGCGCGCCATCCGCGGGACGGTTCAGGGAGATGATCGAGCCGAACGCCGAGACCGGGTCCGTGGCCAGCGCGCGCCGGTAGGCCTCCACGAGATCGCCGCCCACGCCCACGCCGCAGGGATTGTTGTGCTTGACGATGACCACGGCCGGCTCTTCGAACAGGGCGACGATCTTCCGAGCGGCATCGGCGTCCAGGACGTTGTTCCAGGACAGCTCCTTGCCCTGGAGCTGGCGGAAGCCACCGAGCACACCCGAGCCACCAGTCCGCGAGTAGACGGCGCCGCCCTGATGGGGGTTCTCGCCGTAGCGCAGCTCCAGGGTCCGCTCGATCTCGACCGTCTGCCGGGCGGGGAAAGCTTCCTGATCCTGGGCGCCGCCGAGCCAGCCGGCCACGGCGGCGTCATAGCTCTGCGTGTGGCCGAACGCCTTGGCGGCCAGGCGGCGGCGGAGCTGCGGAGGAATGACGTTTGATCCCGTCTCCAGGGCGGCGAGAACCTCCGAGTAGTCGTCGGGATCGACCACCACGGCCACGCCGCCGAAGTTCTTGGCCGCGGCGCGGACCATCGCGGGACCGCCGATGTCGATCATCTCGACCGTCTGCTCGAATGAGGCGCCGGAGGCCAGCGTCTCCCGAAAGGGATAGAGATTGACCACCACGAGATCGATGGGATCGATGCCGTGCTCCCGGAGCTGGTCGAGATGCCCGGGGACGGACCGGTCGGCCAGGATGCCGCCGTGGATGCGCGGATGGAGCGTCTTGACCCGTCCGTCGAGAATCTCCGGGAAGCCGGTGACGTCGGACACGGCGGTGACCGGGATGTCCTTGTCTTGGAGGAACTTGAGGGTCCCGCCGGTGGACACGATCTCGATGCCGAGGCGGGAGAGACCGCGGGCGAGGTCGTCGAGACCCCGCTTGTCGTAAACGGAAACCAGGGCGCGTCGCGCCTGCAGCATGGTTCGAACCTCCTTGGGCGCGGAATCGTACAACAACATTGAATAAACCATTTGGTGCACTTTTATTGCGGCTTCCGTAGAATACCTGGGAGCACACCGACAATATTCTGAGGAGATCGAGATGCCCAAGACGGCCCTTGCCGACACGCTGATGGAGTGGGATTCCATGCTCGCCGCGCTGGACCAGCCGGATATCGCCAGTCAACCGCACATGCGCCAGCTCCGGGAAGAGCTGCGGGCCATGATCGACACCACCCGTGCGATGGCCGACGAGCAGCTCTCGCTGGAGGGCAGGCGCCGGGCGCTCACGCAGAAGTTGAGGATCACGAGGGGCCACGGCCAGGACCTGATCGTGAAGATCCGGTCGGCGGTCCGTGCCCAGCTCGGGCACCGCAACGAGGGGCTGGTGCGCTTCCGTGTCCGTCCCGTTCGCCGCCGCTCCCGCGCCGCCGTGAGGGAGGAGATCGGCATCACCACCACCGCCGATCTCGCCAAGTCACCGCAAAAGAATTGAGCCTTCGCCGAACCGGGGGCAGCCGCTGCCCAGGTGAGGGCCACCGTTGCCCTCATCGGAGCGACGACTGCCCCCATTAGGGGGAGCACTGCCCAAGCGAGGGCAGCCGTTGCCCAAGCGAGGGGGAGCACTGCCCTCATCAGGGGGAGGGCAGCCCCCATTAGGGCAAGGGCTGCCCTCATGAGGGCAGCGACTGCCCAAGCCGGGGGCACCGCTGCCCAAGCC
>JANOCF010000325.1:0-2084 GCA_031412055.1 Holophagales bacterium
CAGTTGGGTGCGGCTGCTGTTTTGAGGCGGTTGGATCTCAGGAGTGTCGGCGGCCTGGCCTCGCAGTCGCCTTGCGGGGAGCCTGCTTCCTTGCAGGCTTCTTCTTGCCAGGGATCAGGGTGATGAGAGAGCGGAGCGTACGGTTAACCGACTCCGAATCCGGGAAGTACTTACGTACATCCGGCTCGAGGACGATCGAGCCTTGCGGATGTACCTCTTTCACGAGGGTCGTTCCATCTTCTTCATGAATGGTAATCGTGTAGCCTGCCTGCATCGCCTCCGCGTACTTCCCGCGGACTCCACCCGTGAAGTCGTATTCCTCCAGCATCTCGTCGTTTTCGATGTGATTGGCTTCAGGCTTCTTCATAACGCTTCCGCTCCGCGGAGGTGGCTTTGCGAGCACTGATCACTCGGATTTTGCCACCCTGTTCAGTGTACACCAGGACAAGAAGTCGCCCCTGGCCGGACAGCCCGATGGCAATGTACCGTTGCCCTGCAAGGGAGTGCTGCGGATCAGGAACGGTGATCGACAAAGGATCCAGGAAGATCGATGTGGCCTCTGGGAAGCCGACGTTATGCTTCCGCTGGTTTTCTCGCGCTTTTCCTGCATCCCATTCGAAGCTTGGCCGCATGCCTCTTCACTTTCCCGTTACCGGAACACCCGGAACCACCGCTCGAACAGCTTCTTGACCCCGGGCGTCAGCTTGGTGCGGCGCCACTGGTCGGCGGCTTTCTTGATGACTTCACCTTGGGTGGGGTAGGGGTGGATGACGCTGGCGATCTTGCCCAGGCCGATGCCGTGGGTGATGGCCAGACATAGCTCCCCGATCATGTCGCCCGCGTGCTCGGCCACCAGGGTGGCGCCGAGGATGCGGTCCTTCCCCTTCTCCAGGTGCACGCGGAGGAAGCCTTCGTCGGCGCCGTCCAGGATGGCTCGGTCCACCGAGGAGAGCGGCACGGTCAGGGTATCCACCTCGATGCCGCGCGCGCGCGCGTCTTTCTCATAGAGGCCGACGTGGGCGATCTCCGGGGTGGTGTAGGTGCACCAGGGGATGGTCAGTGCGCTCGTTTTGGAGCGTCCGAAGAAGAGGGCGTTCTGGATCACGATCCGCGCCTGGGCGTCGGCGGTGTGCGTGAACTGGAACCGCGAGGCCACGTCGCCGCAGGCGAAGACGTTCCGGTGGCTCGTGCGGAGGTTGTCGTCTACCTCCACGCCTCGGCTCGTGAACTTCACTCCCGCCGCTTCGAGCCCTAGCCCTTCCAGATTCGGCGTCCGGCCCGCCGCGACCAGGATCTGGTCCGCGGCGATCTCTTTCCTCTCTCCGCCGCTCTCAATCACCACCACCGACCCGCGCACCTCCACGGTCTTCGCGTTGAGCTCGAGCTGGACGCCATCCCGCAGCAGGGCCTGCTGGACGATGTCGGCGGCGTCGGCGTCCTCTCGGATCAGGACGTGGCCGTCCTTGTCCAGGAGGGTGACCTGGCTGCCGAGCCGGGCGAAGGCCTGGGCCATCTCGCAGCCGATGGGGCCTCCGCCGATCACCACCAGACTCGGGGGCAGCTCGGTGAGATTGAAGATCGTCTCGTTCGTCAGGTAGCCCGCCTCGGCAAGACCCGGGATCGGAGGGACCGCGGCGCGGGCGCCGGTGGCGATCACGGCCCGGCGGAAGCGCAGGCGCTTGCCTCCGACCTCGATCTCCTCCGGGGAGACGAATCGGCCCTGGCCCAGGAAGACGTCGATGCCGAGACTCCGGAAGCGTTCCGCGCTGTCGTGGACACTGATGCCGGCGCGCAGGCGGCGCATGCGCGCCATGGCGGCGGCGAAGTCTCCGCGGCTCTGGGGATCTACGGCGGGACCGCCGAAGCGCTCGGCCGCCTGCCGGGCATCGTGCCAGGCGCGGGCGGCGCGGATGACCCCTTTGGAGGGGACGCAGCCCACGTTCAGACAGTCGCCGCCCATCAGGTGACGCTCGATGAGGGCGACCTTGGCGCCGAGTCCTGCCGCTCCTGCTGCGGAGACCAGTCCCGCGGTGCCGGCCCCGATCACCACCATGTGGTAGCGCCCGGCCGGCTCGGGGTTGACC